>CAYMRB010000075.1:0-21312 GCA_964392615.1 uncultured Planctomycetia bacterium
TGAAGGTCTCGGTCCAGTCGCCGGCGAGAAGGTCCGTGGTGTGATCCTCGGGAAAGCACTTACCGAGATCGCACAGGCAGTACAGCTGATCGCCGCCGTGAATCCGCGCTCGCAGAAGCAGGCCGGCGGGGCCTGGCTGCTGACAGGACGCCAGCTGTCGCGATGTGACGCTCGACACGTCTTCTTCGACCACGACGCGATACGCGACGCGGACACCTGCTCGCGCTTCGGCGACCGACAGCGCGCAGGGGCCCTCCGAGATCTCTATGCGCACGCCGGGCAGCGTCGAGGACGACGTGAGCTCGCAGTCCAGCGTCGCTGCGTTGCCACATGGAAACGGATCGTCGGTGGGGTCGAAACCGGGCGTCGTCGCGCCCGGCGCCGGGGGCGCGGGGCCGCCGAGAAACAGCCAGTTCAGTGCGAAGACCGCGTCGGAGAGGTCGAGGGCGCCGTCGTCGTTCGAGTCCATCGCGTCCCGGCACTCGGCGCCGGGCCCGCCCTGGAACAGGTGTGACAGGATGTGGACCGCATCGGACAGATTGACTGCTCCGTCGTCGTTGGCGTCGCCGCGCCTGAACCGCGGCGGCGGCGCCGTCCAGATCGGCGCGCCGAGTCCGTCGGCCTCTTCCGGATTCCACGCGCGCGTGCGCGTGCAGAGATCGGTCACGAGGAAGAGCCACACGAGCTCGCAGCTCGGCGGGCGAGCGTCGAGAAAGCCTGCGTACACGATGTAGCGGGAACCGACCTCGAAGGGCACGCCGCAGGCCGCCGTTTCGGCCGGTGTCGACAAGTCCAGCGTCGCGTCGATCGGCCCCTTCCAGACGCGGTCGACCAAGAATCGGACGTGGGCGTTCTCGCCCCACGCCGTGATTTCCGCAGCCGTGCCGCTGAAGACCATGTCCGACTCGGCCAGTGCTGCCGGGATCGGCGGCAGTGGCACGCAATCGCAGGCAGCGGCAGGGCGGACCATCAGCGCGACAAGACACGGCGTGACGAGCACGGCGAGCGCGAACGGCCGCCGGGGCGGAGTACGGTGCATCGCTGTCTCCCGATCTCGATTCCGGTGTGCCGAGGGGGTTCGATTTGCTCGCCCTGGCGAGGGTACGGTTCTCGGGTGACCGCCGCAAGCGCTCCCTCAAAGCCATTCCGAGAGTCCTTCCGCATTCCGGACCATTCCGAGAGTCCTTCCGAGCGATCCCGGCGCGTCGGCCGTTTCAAAGTCGCTTCATTCGATGGCGGCGGAAAGGCAGCCTTCGGTCAGTGTGTTCCGGTTGCGTGGATCGCCTCGCCTCAGGGGCGATCGCCGGCCAGTAGACACACCTTGCCCCAGCCCGCGCTCCGCGAGGCGCCTCTGGTTCCGTCTGCTACGATCTCGCTCAACGGTGACGGTCTCACGCGTCGACTACGGTGGTCCGGCACAGCTCACGTGATAGCGCACGCGCATCAGCCACGTGCCCATCGGGAACACCACGTCCTTCGATCCACCGCAGTACTCGCTCCACGCTTCGCGATACGCGGTGAGAAACGCCTCGTTTTCCTGCAGTTTCTCGATTCGTGCCCACCTGTCGTGCGCGGCCACGGTCGGGTCGGTTCTGCCGAGCGCCTCGCGCTGCGAAGCTGCTGTCTGGGTGCGCGGCGCGTTCTTCACCGCCTTCGCGCCCAGGAACCTCCCGCCCTTCCTCTTGATCGCCGCCCGGATCTCTGCCTCCCGCTCGTTGACTCGATCGCGGAGGGCATCGCCGTACTCCGTATCCGTCAGATCGCGCCAGCCGTGTGGCCTCGTCAGGCGCAGCGTCACGCGTTCCGGTACACAGCCGTCGGCGCTGAAGAAGAGCGTCGGTCGCTGGATCGTCTTCCCACCGCTCTCGTGCTGCCGCGGCCTGCTCAGCGCACCCGGCCACTTATCCCAGGAGGAGACCAGCCCGGCGGTGACGGGGTTCGTGATGACGTAGGCCGTCTTTTCGAGCACGTCCAGACCTTCGACCAACTCGACGCGGCTGTAGGAACGAGCGCCTGCAAAGAAGTTCTCGCGTCGATCGAGGTAGGCGTTGAGAGCACGGGCGAGCGTGCTGTTGAACCACTGTACGAATCTCGGTAGCTCGCCGCGTTCGTCCGTGCAGACGACGTGGTAGTGCGACGACATCGCGCAGTACGCATGGATCGCGACACCGTAGCGCATGGCGCCCATGGCCAGGCAGAATTCGAAGAGGGCGTTGACGCGTGGTGACGGGCGCAGGAGGAACTGCCGCTGCGAACAGCGGCGCGTGATCATGTATGTGCGTCCGGGGTGGACGGGGCGTGGTTTGGACATGCCCGATCCGGAATGCAAAGCGGCTGCCCATCCCGCAACAACACCGGGCGTTTCCAGCAAGTGCCGCCAGCGCGTACAGTTGTATGGTGTCGGGGCCGGAGGGGACGGGGCCGAATCCGGGGGCCGGGAGTCCGGTGTTCGATCCGGTGTTCGATCTCGGACGGTGGGGATGGCCGTTTCCGGACAGCAGGCCCGCGTTCGGAGTTCGTTCGCGGTGCCGAGTTCGTGGGGGGGCGGCGCGGAAGTCCTGTTGTCGGTTCGAGAGGGTGACCTGGAGCGCCGTCGTCGAGTACAATCGCACTCTTTCCGGTGCATTCCCAAGAGCCCTGATTCGCACCGCGCAGGAATCGATGGAAACCGCTTTCAACGCGAGCATCGTCGTACTGGTCATTCTGTACACCGTACTGGTGATGGCCTACGCACGCGTCTTCGCACGTGGACCCGGAGGCGCCCCCGGATACGTTCGCCCTGTCCTGGTCGCGACCGTCGCCGTGCACATGGCCTCGATCGCCTTGCGCAGCGCCATGGTCGGCTCGTGCCCGCTGGGCAGCGCTGTCGAGGTCATGGCTCTTGTCGCGTTCTCGATCTCGATCACATATCTGGTCATCGAGCTGCGCATCGGCGAACGCTGCACCGGCGTCTTCGCGATCACGCCCGCGTTTCTCCTGCAGGCCATCGCCGCCGTGAGCCTTCTGAGCCTCGGCGCCGTCAACGGGCCGCAGATGGGCTTGGTCAGCTCCCTGCACGCCTTCGCCGCGATCGTCGGCTTCTCCGGCGTCGCTCTGTGCAGCGTGTACGGAATCCTCTACCTGGCGCTCTACGGCGTCATCAAGCGCGGCAAGTTCGGCTTGTACTATCGCCGCATTCCGCCGCTCGAGACGCTATCGGAGATCAACCTAGTCAACACTGAGGTCGCGCTCGGTGCGCTGACGCTGACCGTCGGACTGGGTCTGGCTCAGTACTTCGGAAGCGAAGGGAGCGCCGTGTCGCTCGGTGATCCCGTGGTCGTGCTGACCGCCGCGCTCTGGCTGCTCTACGGAGGCGGCGTCGTCGCGCGGCGCGTGTTCGGGCTCGGCGGCAAGCGACTCGCCTATACCACCGTGCTCGGGCTCGTCCTGATGCTCGCCGTGTTGTCCTGGGGCGTCGTCGCGGAGCGGTTCCACGGATGACCGTCGAGATTTTCGTCCTCAGCCTCAACCATCGCGTCACGCCGCTCGACGTGCGTGAAGCGGTCGTGTTCGGGGACGACGACGGACGACGCTTCCTGCAGGAGGTGAAGGAGCGGGGGCAGATCGAAGAGGCGATGTTGGTTTCGACCTGCAACCGCACCGAGATCTACAGCGTCCACGCCGACGCCGACAAGGACCCGGAACAGCTGTACCTGGAGCTGCTTCGCACGATTCGCGCGTTCGAGCCGACGGAGTCGCCGCGCAACTACATCGTCGCGCGCCACGAAGAGGCCGTCCGCCACCTCTTTCGCGTCGCCGGCGGACTCGAGAGTCAGATCCTCGGCGAGAGCCAGATCCTGGGGCAGGTCAAAGGTGCGCTACAAGGCGCGCGTGACGAGGGGACCGATGGTCGCATCCTGCACCGTCTCTGGGAGCGCGCGCTACGCGTCGGCAAGCGCGTTCGCAGCGAAACCGGCCTCGGCCAGGGCGCGCGCTCCGCGAGCTACGCGGCGCTGGAACTAGCGCAGAAGGTCTTCGGCACGCTGGCGGGGAAGAACGTCCTCGTGATCGGAACCGGCGAGATCGGCGTCCTGGCGCTCGAGAATCTGCAGGGGACACCCGTCGCAAAGGTGACCCTGATGAACCGCACCCGCAGCCGTGCCGAAGAGCTCGCCGCACGGCTCGGTGGCGAGGTCCGCGATTTCGAAGAGCTCCTGGACGCTCTCTTCGAGGCCGATTTCGTCATCTCCGCGACGAGCGCTCAAGAGCCTCTCGTGCGGTACGACGACCTGAAACAGGTCCGGCAGCGGCGCAGCGGCAGTCGGCCGCTCCTCATCGTCGATCTCGCCAACCCACGCGACTTCGAGGAACGGTGCGGCACCCTCGACGAGGTGTTCCTCAACAACCTCGAGGACATCGCCGAGCTCGTCCAGCAGAACATCGCCGAGCGCAGGCAGGAGATCCCGCGGGCAGAGGCCATCGTCGACGACGAGATCGCCACGTTCTTCGCGTGGCTCAGTACGCTCGAAGTCGAGCCGACGATCCTGAAGCTCCGAGCGCTCTTCCACAAGATCCGCGAAGAGGAGGTGCGGTCGGTCGAAGGCTCGCTCGACGACGAGGCGTACCGACAGCTCGAGCGCGTGTCGCACCGCCTCGTCAACCGGCTGCTCCACCTGCCCACCGAGAACCTGCGGCGCAATGAGGAGTTGCGCGAGCGCGGCCTCGTGTCGCTGGTACACGAGCTACTCGTCGAGCAGACACCGCACCGCAAGGAGCGGTGACGGTCGATCCCGCGCATCGGCCCGCAGAGCGCTACGCCTCGAGCGGATTCGTACCCGGATACGTGCCGAGCTCGATGTGGTGGCCGTCCGGATCGTGGAAGAACAGCTGCCGCACATTGACCCCCGGCACCACGTTCTCGACGTAGGCGATGCTGCGCTCCTGGAGCATGCGCTCGGCCGCGTCGAGGTCGTCGACGTGGAACGCGACGTGCTCGGCGCGTGTCTGGATCTCTCTCGCGCTCGCCGCAGCGTTCTCCGCCGCGATCAGGTGGATCTGCACGCCGTAGTTGTAGAGCCACGCGCCGGCGAACGAGAACGGCGGCCGCCGGATCGGCCGGAAGCCGAGGACGTCGCGGTAGAACGCGATCGCCTCGTCGAGTCGCGTCGTGACGTGCGAGATGTGATTCACCGATCGGATCGGCAGCGGAGTCGGCATGGGCATCGGGCTCGCGGCGGAGACGAGAGGTCGAGCGGGGTGGAACAGCTCACCCGCAGGAGCAGTGTCGCGATCCGCGCCGACGGGTGCAAGGGGCCGCTGTTTCGATGGTCAGTCCGCGAGACCGAGCCGCGCGACCGCCACCGTCAGGATGCCCGCTGCGATGAGGATCGCGTTGCGGTGTCGTTTCGTCGTCGCCATCGGTAGGTTGCCCTCTTGCCGAACTGCGAGGCCGCCTACCGATCATCCGCCTGCGGGGAGCGGACTCAACCCTTCATCGTTCGGTCATGAGGTGCCGCACGAGCTTCGCGGCGACCATCTTCGCCGCATTGCGGAATGCGCAGCCGAGGTACTTCGGCTGCCCGAGCGGACGGTCGACCTCGGGGATGCGCTCGTCGTACGCCGAGACCTCCGCCTCCTGGCGCCACAGCACGGTGCCCTCGCGGTCGATCAGCTTCCCCTCGACGACGAGCCACGGCTTCCAGCCGCCGCGCAGTCCCATCGTGTCCGTCAAGCCGTAGCGGATGTCGAGGTCGAAGCTCGCGTCGCCTTCTCCGTTGCGTACGGAGTCGAACATCCTCGAGCCTTCGACATGCCGCGTGAACTCGAGTCGCACCATCGCGGGCACGTCGACGTCGAGCTTGTGGAGTCGATGCTGGAAGCTCTCCGACCGCCGCTCCTGGTTCTCGCCCCAGTCGATCAGGTCGTACGCGACGCCGACGGGAGCGGTGAGAACGCTCGAGTACCAGACCGAGCCGCGCGTGTCGTTGTACAGGCCCGGTAACCGGCCCTGGTACGATGCCTCGACAGGGCCGTCCGCGCGAATCGTCACGCTGCGCACCCAGCGGCGGGACTCTTCCGAGAACGGGACGACGCTGCTGCAGCCGGCAAACGCGGTCGACGCCGCGAGCGCGCACAGGATGAGAAGGGACTTCTGGGTCGACATGACGGGCCGCTCGATGTCTGGGGTGAACGTAAGACCAGGAGGTTCATTCCGGACATCGGCAGAACCGCCGCCGAAACTTTTCGGCCGGTTGGCAGAAGACTACCGGAGGTGCAGCTATCGGCCCTCGGCGGGTTGGTCCGACTCCTTCGTCAGGTGCACGTAGTCGAGCCCGAACATGTACGATTTGAGCGCCTTCGGGTTCGCGCCGACGATCTCGACCGTCAACAGGTGGTCGCCCTTGGTGAGCTCGTGCGCGCCGAGCGATAGCGGACCGGTCGGCACGACGGCGGGATAGTAGAGATCGACTGCGCCTTCGACCACGCGGCCATCGAGCGCGAACTGGACGACGCCGTAATCCCGCGCTCTCGTCAGTGCGACGTCGACCTGGTACCTGCCGTCGGCGGCGACCGGAACCGTGATCGTCAGTCGCGCTCCTGGCTTCGCGCCGGTCCACCACAGGTGTGTGTTGGCAGTCCACTTGCCGAGTCCGAAGCCGCGCATGTCCTGCGGTCGGACACTGCCGGGGGCCTTGGCGAAGCGCAGCTTCTCGCCTTCGAGGACGCCCGGAGCCAGGAAGGTCTTCTGGTCGATCGCGACCGGTGCGCCCCGCATAGGAACCTGCGACGGGCTCGCGAGATACGCGACGAGATCGCGCAGGTCGTTGTTCGAGAACTCCGCAAGGAGCCCTTCGGGCATCATCGACGAGCTCTCCTGTTTTTCCGTGAGGATGTCGTCCGTCGCGACGACGACCTCTTCGTTGACGGTTCGCACCGTCACCGCCGTCGACGTGCGTTGGCGGACGAGCCCCGACACGACGCGGCCGGTCTTCGTGATGATCACTTGGAGCTGATAGTCCTTGCCGACGACCGCGTTCGGATCGACGACCGTCTCGAGAATGTAGTCGAGATCGGCGCGATTCGATCCGGTGAGATCCGGCGCGATCGAGTCGCCGACGCCGAAGAGCGTGTGACACGTTGCGCAGGTCTCCGCGAAGAGCTCGCGGCCGTGGGCGAGGTCGGCTTCCTTGCGGTCAGTGGACGTGATCGTTCTCTTAAGACCTTCCATCTCCGCGCGCTTGTCCGCCGCTGTCTCGCGCACCGCACCCCAGACCTCGGCGACGAACGCATCGAGGTCGGGGTTGTCGAAGCTGGCGAGCTGGCGGATCGTGAACGCGCTGAGCTCCCGTCGCTCGATCTTGTTGTCGGACACGGCGCGCAGGAGCTCCAGGGCGTAACCCGGGCGCGACGCGAGCGTGCTCACCGCGTCGGCCTTCTCCTGCGCAGTGAACGACTTGAACCGCGCGATGATCGTGCCGGGAATGCTCCGATCGTCGTACGCGGCGAGACCGCGCAAGGCGTCTCTGCGAAGCTCCGGCTCGGCGAGGAGCGTCGTCAACACTGGCACGAGCTCCGGGTCCTTGCCGTCGAGAAGGATGCCGAGAGCGTGGCGACGCACGTCGGCAGAGTTCTTACGCTCGGTGACGGTCGCGCGCAGGTGCGGGAAGATGCGTCGATCGCCGAACTTCACCGCTATGGATTGCACGTGCGCACGGACGGTCGCGTTCGTACTCATCTGCAGCTTCTCGTACGTCCGCTCCCAGCCAGCCGGCATCTCGACGCGAGCATGGCCGCGGAACGCGGCGACCATTTCACCGAGGATCAGCAAGCGTTGCTCATCGAGCGTCGTTCGACCGAGCGCTGCGAGCAGCGGGTCGAGTCGATCGATCTCGGCGGCGGCGCGCCGCACGATGAACCGCGCGACGAGCGGGATCTCGCTCGCCGCGCCGAGCGCCAGCGCGCGCTCTGGATCGTCGGCAACGAGGGGCTCGACGCCGTACCAGATGATCAACGGCAGGTTGTGATCGTCGCGATCCTCGCCGTGCCGGACGAGACCCGCGGCAATATCCCAGCGCTTCGCGTGCGGCAGGCGCTGCAGTGCCGACGAGAGGTACAGTCGCACGACGGGTGACGGATCGTCGCGGCTCAGCTCTGCGAGACGTGCGAGCACGCGATCACTCGCCTCGCCGTTCTCGAGCGCGAGTTGGATCGTCCACGCCCGCATGTACTCTTCGGCGTCGCCGAGCAGCTCGAGCGTCAGCGGTTCGGTGACGCCATCCGTCGCGTGGAGCGTCCACAGCGCGCGCAAGCGTCGCGTGACGTCGTTCGACTCGTCGAGCATGCGGAGCAGCGCCGCGTGCACAACCGGGCTGGGGCCGCGCTCTTGCAGGACGCGACGCGCGTTGCGCACGTGCCAATCGTTCGCGTGCTCGTGGAGCTTGACGAGCCACTCGCTCGACTCGGCCGCGAGGTCGACCTTGTACTGCTGGGGCTTGCGATAGCTGACGCGGTAGATCCGGCCGTTCGAGCGGTCCCAGATCTCCGGCTGCGTGCGATGGCACGCCTGCTTGTCGTACCAATCGATCAGGAAGACCGACCCGTCCGGCGCGCAGCGCAGGTTGATGGCGCGAAACCAGTGGTCGTTCGACTTGAGGAAATCGGCGCCGTGCAGTCCGACGAAACCCGATCCCTTGCGTTCGGGAATGTCGACATTGATGCGATTACCGTGGATGTTCGACATGAAGATCGCGTTGCGATACTTCGCCGGGAAGCTGTCGCCGAGATAGACCATCGCGCCGCTGTGCGCGTGGCCTCCTCCGTACGCATCGGATGCACGCGCGTGGTCGGCGGTCCAACGCTTGCCACCGTGGTGCAGGTGGTCCGCGATCGTCCCGATATCGGCGTACACGTGCGGGTTGAAGTGGCTGCCGGACTGCCGCAGATAACGCCCGCCCTGGATCATGTGATACAGGTGCGGAATGACGCACGCGGTCAGGAACGCCTGGCCGTGGTCGTTGAAGTCGACGCCCCACGGATTGCTCGTGCCCCATGAGAACACCTCGAAGTCGTGGCGCGTCGGGTGGTAGCGCCACACACACGCGTTGAGCGGCACGCGCTCGTCGTCCGGCGTCCCCGGCTTGCCGACACGCGAGTGCGTGAAGACGCCCTGGCAACCGTAGAGCCAGCCATCGGGGCCCCAGATGAACGCGTTGAGCGTCTCGTGAGTATCGCCGTAGCCCCAACCATCGAGCAGGATCTCGGGCTCGCCGTCCGGCTTGTCGTCGCGATCGCGGTCCGGGATGAACATCAGATACGGCGCCGCGCCGACCCAGACGCCGCCGAACCCGACCTCGAGACCGCTGACGAGATTGAGGCCGGTCGCGAACACCGTGCGCTTGTCGAACGATCCATCGCCGTCGGTGTCCTCGAAGACCAGGATGTTGTCCTTGCCCTGCCCTTCGGGCCGACGAATCGGATACGAGTGCGCTTCGGCGACCCACACGCGTCCGCGCTCGTCGATGGCCATCGCGACCGGCTGGTGCACCTGCGGCTCACCCGCCGCGAGATGGACGACGAAGCCCTCGGGGGCGGTCATCGCGGCGGCTGCCTCCTGCGGGGGCCGGCCGTCGACGACGACGGGGCGCGGGCGGGGGCGCGCCTGCAGCCAGGTCTGTCGATCGACCTTCTTCCGCTCATGAACGAGCGCGAACGTGCCCTTCTTGTTGCCGACGACGACATCCGGCAGCTCGTCGCCGTTCAGGTCGCCCACGACGACCTGCGTGCCGACGCCGCTCTGGTCGTCGATCAGGTGCGGGACGAAGTCGACGCGGCCGTCGTCGTGGCGTTCGAGCCGGAACCAGTAGCAGCTCGAGTCCTTGTCGCCCTCGTCGCGGCCGCCGTGCGCCCAGTAGCGCGTGCCGGTGACGATATCGCGCCGGCCGTCGCCGTCCATGTCGACGACCTCGATCGCGTGGAGGACGCCGAAGCGCGGGCCCCACGGGCTCGCGGCGTTCGGATCAGCGTTCGACCCCATGATCGCGTGCTCGGTGAAGGTGATCTCGTCACCTTGCTTGCGGCACTCGTACCACACGAGGCCGAAGCCGTGAGCGTGGAGCGCAGTGATGACATCGCCGTCGCCATCACCGTCTACGTCGTAGACGATCATCTGCGCGCCGCCCGGACCGGCGAAGCGAAACGCGTGGTGCTTCCACAGGGGAGCGCCCTCGAGCGATGCGGGCTGCTCGAACCAGCCGGACTTCCATAGGAAGTCGGTGCGACCGTCGCCGTTGACGTCGCCCACGCCGAGGCCATGGTTGAAGCGGCCGATCGGGAGCTTCTCCGAGATCGGCGTGAACTGCCACTTCTTCGCCGGAGCGTTCCAATCGGGCTGCGCGTAACCGAAGCGGCCACCGGTATGGCAGATAATCTCCGGCCTGCCGTCGCCCGTCACGTCCTTCCAGTCCGGCGATTCGTTGTCGACCGCGTCGAAGACGATGTGTCGCGTCCAGTGGCCCTCCTTGCCCTGGGGGTTCCGAAACCAGGACGCGTCCTTGCCCGGAAAGCCGTAGATCAGGATGTCGTTCCAGCCGTCGCCGTCGAAATCCTCCACGAACGCGAAGAAGTTATCGGAGTAGCCCTTCGGGTCGAACGGCCTTGTCGGATAGTACTCGTGGCGCTTCTCGAACGACGGCCCCTCGTACCAGTACGGACCCGAGATGAGGTCCTGGTCGCCGTCGCGGTCGAGGTCGCCGTGCGTCGCTCCTTCGGAGAAGAACGTCTTGGAGAGCTCGATGCGCTCGAACGAATGGATGTGGTACGCATCGGCCGCGGCCGCCGGCATGGCAGCGAGCAGCGAGCCGAGGCATGCGATGACAGCTGATCGAAAGCTCATCTGAGTTTCGCCTTCGGAGGGTTTCGTGTTGGTTGTCGTTCTCGTTGTCGGCCGTCGGGAACCGCGCTGTGGCTCGTTTCCTTCGATTCCAGTGTCCTCGGCCTCGTTCGCGTGGTCAACGTCGGGGCAGCCCAGGGCGGGGAGGCGGCACCCCGTAGCGCTCCACGGGGCGCTCGGTATACTGTGACGTTCGTTTGACTCCCCTGTACGCAACCACTTGGCGGAGCCCGATCATGGTGGTCAGAATCCGAAGTCTATCGCTCTGCGTCGCTCTCTTCGCAATCGTCCTGTCGTCCGTGTCCTGCGCCGTTCGACGCCCGGGTGTCGTCGTGGCGCCGAAGCGCGCCGTGACCGACAAGGGGGAGGAGATCGACGAGTTCGTGCTGGTGAACGCGAACGGTTGCGTCATGAACGTGGTGAGCTGGGGCGCCACGGTAACGAAGCTCTACGTTCCGGATCGCAGCGGCGAACGCGTCGACATCGCGCTCGGCTTCGACAAGCTCGGGCCATACCTCGTCGGCGGGGAGAAGCGGCACCCGTACTTCGGCTGCACCACGGGGCGCTACGCGAATCGCATCGCGGGCGGCAAGTTCACGATCGACGGTACGGAGTATCAGCTGGCGACGAACAACGGACCGAATCACCTGCACGGCGGAATCAACGGCCTCGATCGTCGCGTTTGGAAGGGCGAGCCCGTGACGGATTCGGGCCAGGCCGCGGTTCGCTTCACTTACCGCAGCGTCGACGGCGAGGAGGGCTACCCGGGCAACCTCGACATGACGGTCACCTACACGCTGACCGACGATGACGAGCTGCGCATCGACTACGAGGCGACGACCGACAAGAAGACGCCGGTCAACCTGACGAACCACACGTATTTCAACCTCGCCGGCGCGGGCAACGGCGACATCCTCGGTCACCTGCTCGAGATCGACGCGGATCGCTACACGCCGGTGGACGACACGCTGATCCCGACGGGCGAGCTCGCGCCGGTCGAGGGGACGGTGATGGACTTCCGGACGCCGACCGCGATCGGTGCGCGCATCGAGGAGGTCGGAGGCGATCCCACCGGCTACGACCACAACTACTGCCTCAACGGTACGGCCGGCGAGTTGCGTCGCTGCGGCTCGGTGTACCACGAAGGCTCGGGCCGCTACATGGAGTTCTTCACGACCGAGCCTGGCGTGCAGTTCTACTCGGGGAACTTCCTCGATGGCTCGATCACCGGCAAGGACGGCAAGGTCTATCAGAAGCACTACGGCCTCTGCCTCGAGACGCAGCACTACCCGGACTCGCCGAACAAGCCGGACTTCCCGTCGGTCATCCTCGAGCCGGGTCAAACCTACAAGCACACCACGGTCTATCGCTTCTCGACGAAGTGACGCGATCGGCCCAGACGGATCACGAAGAGTCCGCAGCACGATGAAAGTCCTGGCCACGAGTGATCTGCACCGCGACTTGCGCACGGCTCGTGCTCTCGTCGAGAAGTCCCGGTCCGTCGACGCCGTCGTCATCGCGGGTGACCTCGCGACCGCGCGGCGCGGCTTGAAGGAGATCGTCGATGTCCTGAGCGCCATCGACACGCCGACCGTCATCGTGCCGGGAAACAGCGAGACCGACGTCGAGTTGCGCGATGCGTGCCGCGGCTGGCCCGAGGCGAACGTGCTGCACGGAGGGAGCGTCCGCATCGGCGGCGTGGAGTTCTTCGGACTCGGCGCCGCGGTGCCGATCACGCCGTTCGGCGCCTGGAGCTTCGATCTGAGCGAAGAGGAGGCGGCGAGGCTGCTCCTCAAGTGTCCGGAAGGCGCCGTGCTCGTCAGTCACTCGCCGCCGTACGGCTGCTGCGATCGCGACTCGGGCGGTCGCCACCTCGGCAGCCGTTCGATCTTGAAGACGGTCACCGAGAAGAAGCCGCAGCTCGTCATCTGCGGTCACATCCACGGCGACTGGGGCGAGCGCTCCGAGATCGGCGGTACACCGATCGTCAACGCCGGGCCCGAGGGCGTGGTCGTCGAGGTCTCCTGATCGATCGCCCGCGCACGTCCGTACCTACGGACACGAAGTGACGGAGCCGACCGGACACTCGAGGTCCGACTCGCCGCGATCGACGTCCTCGACGGTCAGGACGCTCGAGACCGGCTGGCCTGCGCCGCGGAGTCCGTCCTGGAAGTCCGACCCGCTGCCGGCGGGAGGAACCCCAGGAAGAGGCGTTCGCTTGCGACCGGGCCCTCGCCCCGGTTAGCCTCGAGCCCACACCACGGTGACGACACGGAGGACCGGGACGATGCTCGCGATCGCGAACCGCTGGACCGCGCTGGTCGTGTTGACGGTTCTGTCGACGTCTTCGCGCGCAGACGAGAGCTTCGCTCCTGTCGCGCTCCACCCCGACAATCCGCACTACTTCACCTGGCGTGGCAAGCCGACCGTCCTGATCACCTCGGGCGAGCACTACGGCGCGCTGCTCAACCTCGACTTCGACTATGGGCGCTATTTCGATGCGCTCGCGGCCGACGGCCTCAACTCGACCCGGACGTTCTCCGGGGTCTACCGCGAGGTGGGGCGGTCGTTCGGCATCACCGACAACACGCTCGCGCCACACGCCAACCGCTACGTTTGTCCGTGGGCGCGCAGCGACCAGCCGGGCTATGCCGACGGCGGCAACAAGTTCGATCTCGAGCGCTGGGATGCGGCGTACTTCCGCCGCCTGCGGGACTTTATGATGCACGCGTCGCGTCGCGGGATCGTCGTGGAGTTCGTGCTCTTCTGCCCGATGTACCGCGACGATATGTGGAACGCGTCGCCCATGAATGCGGCGAACAACATCAACGGCGTCGGCAAGTGCGAGCGGACGAAGGTCTACACGCTCGAGCATGACGACCTGCTCGCGGTGCAGCTCGCCTTCACGCGCAAGGTCGTTCGCGAGCTGCGCGATTTCGACAACCTCTATTGGGAGGTCTGCAACGAGCCGTACTTCGGCGGCGTGACGATGGAGTGGCAGCACCGCGTGATCGACGAGATCGTCGCGGTCGAGAAGGATCTGCCCGCGGCGCGGCGCCATCTGATCTCGCTCAACATCGCCAACGGCAAGAAGAAGGTCGAGAAGCCGCATCCGGCCGTGTCGATCTACAACTTCCACTACTGTGTGCCGCCGGACACGGTCGCGATGAACTGGCACCTGAACAAGGTGATCGGCGAGAACGAGACCGGTTTCCGCGGCAAGGCGGACGTGCTTTACCGCACCGAGGGCTGGGACTTCGTCATCGCGGGTGGCGCGCTCTACAACAACCTCGACTACTCGTTCACCGCGAAGCACCCGGCCGGCACGTTCGTCGAGTATGGGTCGCCGGGCGGCGGCAGCGCGGCGCTGCGCAAGCAGCTCGGCGTCCTCAAGCGCTTCGTCGAGAGCTTCGACTTCGTCCGCATGAAGCCGGACGACGAGGTGATTCGCGCCGTGAAGCCGCAGCTCTCTGCGCGAGCGCTCGTCGAGCGCGGCAAGGCGTACGCGGTGTATCTGCACGCGCCGATCCCGAAGAAGCCGAAGAGGCTCGCGCAGTATCGGAAGAAGGGCATCACCGCGACGGTGACGCTGGAGCTGCCGGCCGGTCCGTACGAGGTGGAATGGATCGACACGAAGACGGGTGCGGCGACGGAGCGCGTCGGGTTGCAATGGAGCGGAGGCCGACGGAAGTTCGAGTCGCCGCGCTTCGACGACGACATCGCGTTGCGCGTCGTACGTTCCAGGCTCGGTCGGGGCGAGGATCGCTGACCGCGCGCCTCACTCGTACTCGTACTTGTGCACCCACGGGTCGCGCGTCTCGCGCTGCCACGCTTTCAGGCGCTTCTGCAGCTCGGCGAGCTCGTCGGCGTAGTCGGGGTTCTTCGCGAGGTTGATGACCTCGTGCGGATCACGACCGAGGTCGTAGAGCTCGTGGCGCGGGCGGTGCAGGTACGCGTCGACGGTGCGCTGGCCGTAGTAGCGGTCCTTGCGTTGCCACCCGCCCTGCCATGCGGCGGAGGCCCATAGGTCGGACGCATGGGGGTAGGTCAGCCCGTACGCGATGTTCAACGTGTACTTCAACTGTCGCGTCCGAATGACGCGCATCGGGTAGTACATCGTCACCTCGTGGAACGTGTGCGACGCGAACACGACGTCGCGGCCTGTCACCTTCTTGCCGTCGAGTGCGTCGAGGAACGAGCGTCCGTGGAAGCGATAGCCCTTCGGCAGCGCGCCGGCGAAGTCGAGGATTGTCGGCGTCAGATCGGTCCAGTTGACCATCGCGTTCGTTGCGACACCGCGCTTCTTCTCGTACGGATTGCGCACGACGAGCGGCAAGCGCATGCCGGGTTCGTACAGAGTCGTCTTGGCGCCGGGAAACGCGATGCCGTTGTCGCTCAGGTACAGGATGAGCGTGTTGTCCCATTTGCCGCTCGCCTTGAGAACCTCGACGAGGCGCCCGAGGCCTTGGTCGCCTGATGGCGGCTGCATCGAGCGCGACGGCGACGACGAGGCGGCTTCGGTCGACGTGACCGCGGGCGAGCCCGATCTCGATTTCCTCGACCCGGCGGACCGCGAGGGCGTGATCGGGCGCCTCGACGGCTACGACGTGCTCGGCGTCGTCGGGAGAGGCTCGATGGGCGTCGTGCTCGCAGCGCGCGACGCATCGCTCAACCGCGTCGTGGCGATCAAGGTGCTCGCGCCGCAGCTCGCCTCGAATGCGACTGCCCGCAAGCGGTTCCTGCGCGAAGCTCAGGCCGCGGCGGCGGTCAGCCATCCCCACGTCGTGACGATTCACGCCGTCGACGAATGGCGCGGCCTGCCCTATCTCGTCATGCAGTACGTCAAGGGCGTGTCGCTGCAGCAACGCATCGAAGAGGTCGGCGCGCTCGAGCTGCGCGAAGTCTTGCGTATCGGTGTGCAGGCTGCTGCCGGACTCGCCGCGGCGCACGCCCAAGGCATCGTGCATCGCGACATCAAGCCGGCGAACGTGTTGCTCGAGAACAGCGTCGAGCGCGTCAAGATCAGCGACTTCGGCCTCGCGCGAGCGATCGACGACGCGAGCCTGACCGACGCAGGCGTCATCGCCGGCACGCCGCAGTACATGGCGCCCGAGCAGGCCCGCGGCGAGGAATTCGACCATCGCGCCGACCTCTTCAGCCTCGGCAGCCTGCTGTGGGAAGCGGCGACGGGGCGGCCGCCGTTCCGGGGCTCGACGACGCTCGCGGTCGTGCGCCGCGTCGCCGACTGCGCACCGCGCCGCGCGGACGAGGTCTGTCCGGATGTACCGGGGTGGCTCGCTGACATTATCGCGAAACTGCACGCGCCGCGGCCGGAGGGCCGCTACGAGACCGCGGCCGACGTCGCCGGCGTTCTCGAAAATCGGCTTGCGCGGCTGCAGAGCCCGCGTGCGCATGCCGATCCCGACGTCACGACGATCGAGGCGGCGAGCGCGCGGCCGTCGCCTGCGCCGACGGGGACCTTCTGGCGGCGCACCGATCGCCGTCTCGTCGCGGCGGTCGTCGTGATCGTGCTGGCGGCGTTGGGGGTCTCCGAGGCGACCGGAACGACGAAGGTCGTGGAGTTCGTCGCCACGGTGCTGCGCATCCGCGTTCCAGCGGGCACCGTCGTGTTGCAGATCGACGATCCGACGATTCACGTCGCAGTCGACCAGGACGGCAACGAGATCACGCTATCGAGCGTCGACGGCTCGACTCCGGAGATCAAGCTGCGACCGGGACGTCACGCGCTGCGCGTGCAGCGCGACGGCGAGACAGTCCAGACGCGGTGGGTGACCGTCACTCAAGGCGCACGCGAGCTCGTGCGGGTCGACCTCGAGCCGGACGAGGTCGCGCAGGCGGAAGGGCGGGCGAGCCGTGCACCGGAAGCGGCGCCTGCGCGGAAGTCCGCCGCCGCGTCCGGACACTGGAGGACCTATCAGATTCAGGCGGGCGACACGCTCTTCGGAATCGCCGAGCGCGCGTACGGCGACGGGCGCGAGTGGCCGCGGCTGATCGAGGCGAATCCTTGGATCGCGCCGCCCAATGTGCTGAGGGCGGGCGTTGTCATCTACATTCCCGAGAAGCACGACGAGCTCGAGACGCCCCCGCCGCCAGCGACGGGGGCCGCCGCCGGAGCCCAGGCTCCGATCGATCCGCATCCTGCCGGCGCTCTGCCGTCCGCCGAAGATCGCCAGCGGGCGGCCGAAGCAGTCCAGCGGGCGTGGCATCATCTCGAAAAGGGAGCGCTCGCTGACGCCCGCATGGAGGTCGACACGGCGCGGTCGCTCGATCCGACGTCGCCGGATGTGTGGAACGCGGTCGGTTGGGTCGCGAAGAACGTCGGCGAGGTCGAGGCGGCGCGGGATGCGTTCCGCCGCGCGCTGGCGATCGAGCCGACCCACCTCGGCGCGAACAACGGCCTCGGCTTCGCGTACCTCCAGCTCGGCGACCTCGAGCGCGCCGAGGCGCACTGGCTGCGGATCGCCGGCATGGTCAACACGCCTTGGCGGAATCTGGCGCTGCTCTACGCCGCGCAAGGCCGGAAGGCCGAGGCTCGCAAGTGGGCCGAGAAGGCGCTCGCGATTCACCCGCAGGACGCCGAGCTGCAGCGGATCCTCGACAGCTCCACCGACGAGCCGACGGCGCCGGACGCTCTGCGTCGTCTCGCTCAGAAGCTCTGGGGCGCGTCGAGCGCACGCGCCGCCGTCAGCAAGGCTTGGACGCTGTTGAACCGCGGTCAAACGAAGGACGCGGAGCTCGCGTTCCGCAAGCTCGTCGCGAAGTACCCCGCGGACGCCGAACCGATCAACGGTCTCGGGTTCTGTCTGTTGAGTAGCGGCAGGCTCGCTGAGGCCGACGCGCTCTTCCGCAAGGCGCTCGAGTTCGATCCCGACCACCCCGGCGCGCTCAACGGGCTGGCGCGCTGCTTGAAGGCCTCCGGCAAGTACGACGAGGCGATCGCGCTGTGGAAGAAGGTCGACGCGGGCGGCTCCAGCGTCAACGCGGGCACCGTGGGGTTGGCGCGGGCGTACCTCGAGCTCGGCCGCTACGACGACGCGATCGAGTGCTACGAGCGGCTGATTCGCGCGGCGCCGGACAACCCCGAGTTCCGCGACGGCCTCGAGCGCGCGCGACGTGGGGCCGGCAAGGCGCAGGAGAGCGAGACCGAGGCGGGCGCCGAGTAGATCGGTCGCCCGGTCGCCCTACGCGGCGATCAGCTTGAGGCTGCGCGCGGCGAGGTACATGCACGCGAGGTGGGGGAGCAGGACTCCGACGACCACGACCGTGACGGCCTGCGAGCGCTCGATGCCGAAGGTTTGCGGCACGAACCGCATGTTGAGCAGCACGTAGAGGAGCAGCGCGCAGATGCCGACGGCTCCCTTCCCGGCATCTTTCTTCAAGAAGCCCTCCACGCCGCCGAGGAGATTCGCGCCGCCGTCCGATGCGGGGCCGACGTACACCATCATCAGGCCGACGACCGCCAGGAGCGCGACGGTCGACAGAGTCAGCAACTCCGTCAGGAAGCTCGCGTGCATCGCCTTCTTGATCGTCGCGTCCTTGACGAACGTGACGTTCGTCGTGATCCAGAGGATGAAGCCCTGGAACACGGCGTGGATCAGCGCGCCGAAGATCAAGAGGAAGGACAGCTTGTGGACCGTGTAGCCGAAGAGCGACGAACTCGACAGCTGCGACTCGATGTTCTTCCAGATGCCCGAGGCGCCGCCGTCTTCGCCGGAGTTGCCGGGATTCGTCGCGCGAGCGCCGGGGCCCGCTCCTCCCGTCGGTGGCGCCGGCGGCGCCTCGAAATCGTCGTACCGTTCGGGGACGTAGACGACCACGCCGGGCTTCAGCACGTTGGGCGGCGCGAGCCAAGGATTCGCCTCGACGAGTCGCGGCCACTCGAGCCCGTCGCCGTACGCGCGCTCGGCGATTCCGAAGAGCGTGTCGCCCGGCTGGATTTCGTAGCGCCGGTCACCGGCCGTGTTGGCCACCGAATCCTGAGGCCCCGCAGGGCCGAGCCCCAGACCGTCGCAGGCCGCGGGCACCAGTGCGAGTGCGAGCATCAGGACGGTCAGTGGGATTCGTGCGGACATGGGTGCCGGTCCTTCCCGGGGAGCGCAGCGCGATGTCGATCGCAGTGGTCTTCGGGATGATTCCTTGTCCGTGACATCGGCCAATAACTACGAGGAGTTGAGCGGAAATATCACAGATCGTGCGATTTCCGGGCGATTCGTCCTTTATCGGAATCCGCTGCCTCACATTTCGGGCATGGGCTGACCACACGCCTGCCGCAGCCTTCGACGCCGGCCCCCGGCAGCCCATGCCTGCGGAGTTGGAGCGGACCGCTTCGCGGCAGTTCGACTCCGCTTCGCGAGCGGCCCCGCGGCGGCGGTTGACGGCCCGTTGTCGGCAGCGATACTGGGAGCCTGTTCGAACGACTCGCCAGATTCCGAGTTCCGAAAACCGCACCTCCGCACGGATAGGCTCCCATGGCGCGTGAAGCGATCATCCTGCTCGCTGCTGGCACGGACCGGCCCGGTATCGTCGACCGAATCTCCGGCGCGATCTTCGACGCCAGCTGCAACCTCGAGGACTCGCGCATGTCGATCCTCGGCGGCGAGTTCGCGCTGATGGTTCTCGTCACGGGCACGAACGACGGCCTCGCGTCGTTGCGTTCCCGGTTGGAGCCGATCGCGTCGGAGCTCGGGCTCGTCTGCGACGTCAAGCCGGCGGCGTCCCCTGATTCCGAGACGGACGCCGCTGCGGCGATCCCGTACCGCCTCCACGCGGTCGCGATGGATCACCCGGGCATCGTTCACAAGATCACGCACTTCCTGAAGGAGCGCGATGTGAACGTCGCGAGCCTCGAGTCGCGCGTGAGTCACGCTCCGTCGACCGGCACGCCGGTGTTCTCGCTCGAGCTCGAGATCCACGTGCCCGCCGATCAGTCGATCGCTCGCCTGCGCTCGGAGGTGCAGGCGCTCGCGGAAGAGGACAACATCGACATCACGCTCGACGCCGCGGACTGAGGGGCCGTCAGCGGCGGCGGGCCTTCGATTTGGATTTCGCCTTCTTCTTCTTCTGCCCCGACTGCCGCCCCTCGCCGCCGAAGGGCAGCAGGCTCGCGCCCCAGAAGAGCGCCATGTAGACGTTGCCGGCGAGGACGAAGACCGCCACTCCGATTCCGGTCACCGTCGGCAGCGCGATGATCGCGGCCTGCTGATCGCCGGTGACGGGCAACGCGCCTCCGTCGGCTCGTACGAGCGCGCTCTCGCGTGGTTCAAGCTGCGCGTCGGCCCAGGTCTCGTGGGGCGCCAGCTCGCGGAAGTGCCAGTACGACGTGGCCGTACCGACGCCGAGCGCCAGGACGCCGATGCCGAGAAGCAGCACCGTGACGTGCTTGCGGCTCGGGATGACATGGAAGATCGCCAGCAGGAACACCACCAGCGCCGCGATGCCGAGGCAGAACGTCACGAGGCCGCCGTACCCGCTGTGGTAGAGATCGAGGCCGATCTTGCGCTCCTGGTAGAAACGCGCGTCGAGCCCGAATACGTACGACAGGAACGAGACTCTCTCTTCACCGCCAGCCATCGGATTGCTCGTAGGCTCGATTTCCCGCGGGCTACTCGGGCGCCCTGAGGTACTGCTTCTCGATCTCGAGAACCTTGTTCAGCCGCCTCGCGTGTCGCCCTCCGGCCGCGAACTTCGCCGCGACGTAGGTCCGGACGATCTCGCACGCCAGCGCGGGGCCGACGACCCGCTCGCCGAGGCACAGCACGTTCATGTCGTCGTGCTCGACGCCTTGGCGCGCGGAGTAGGTATCGTGGCAGACGCCGGCGCGCAGTCCCGGATGCTTGTTGACCGCGATGCAGACCCCGACCCCGCTGCCGCACACGAGCACGCCTCGGTCGGCGCGTCCCTGCTTCAGCGCCGCTGCCATCTCGACGGCGAAGTCCGGGTAGTCGTCCTTCGGGTCGAACTCCAGCGCACCGAGCTCGATCGCTTCGACGCCTCGGTCGCGCAGATCGCGCACGATTTCCCGCTTGAGGTGGAATCCGGCATGGTCACCGGCAACGGCGATGCGCACGACGGCTGAACTCCTTGTTCGCGTTCTGGAGGGACTTCTCGCGCGGACTATACCCGCGCCCGAGCAGGAAGGAAACCGAGCGTGTCATGCGCGGGCGTTTTTCCGCCGAGCCGCGCCCGAGCGGGGCGTCCGGATCGGCGCGCCGAGCAGGTTCGTGAGTTGTCGGGGGAGCCGCCATCGTCACGCGGGTGTTGTTTGCAGAATGCTAGGTGTCAATTCGGGTTACGACTTCTCGAAACCGCGCTTGGCATAGACATTTATCGGTCGATCGGCATGATACAATCACTATCTGGTGTGTCGGTGTGGGTGTCTTTCTTGGTACCCGAACGTATGACAAACGTTCGGCCTCGCACCGCTC
>CAYMRB010000075.1:21322-28135 GCA_964392615.1 uncultured Planctomycetia bacterium
CCGTGGGCGGGCCACGGCCAGAGGTGGCCGGGCCGGCGCCCGCCGCCGGCGCGCCCGGTGGCCTCGCGCGACGACATGGTTGGTCGGGTCGCTTCTCGCCGGGGCGTTGGCCTCCGGCTGTGCGACGGCCCCCGCCGATCCTGACTACCCCGCCGGTGCGCCGCTGCCGTACCACGTCGGCGTCTACGCGCACGCCGATTGGGGCGGGCCGCCGGCCGGCGTGAGCGCGCCGGACGCGGTCGGATACGATATGCCGCCGCAAGCCGTGCTCGCGGATCTCGCGCGCGCGCTCGAGGCCCGCGGCGTGTTTGCGCGCGTGGAGCCGCTCGCCGCGACCAGCACGGAGCAAGCCCTCGCCGAGGGCCGGCACCTCGATTTCGTCCTGTCGGCCCGACTCGCGGCGCGGCGGACGTTCGACGAGCCGGAGATCCATGCCGGCTGGGCGACGCTCGAGGTCTTCACCTGGCTCTTCGGCGGCATCCCGTCGTGGTTCGTGCCGACGATTCAGTATCCGACGGACGCCGAGATGTCCGTCGAGACGCTCGACATGAACCAGCCTCGCGTGCGCGGCTGGCTCGAAGCGGCAGCGGGCGAGGACGGGGCCAGCGAGCCGGCGCCGACGCTCGACCAGGAGTTCACCGCGCGGTCGCTGACCGGCGACTCGAGCCTGTACGAGCGGGCCGACTTCACGGACGACATCGAGCAGTACCTGTGGACGATCATCGTACCGCCGATGCTCCTCGTGCCGGGCAACGCCGAGCGCTGCAGCGCGTCGCTGACCGGTGAGGTCAACGACGACCTCTGGGGTCAGATCGCTCGCGGCTTGAAGGCGCGTTTGATCGACGACGACCGAGTCAAGCCGCTGCGCGTCGTCTTCCGTCCGTCGCCGGATGATCCGTCGCTGGTGATTCTCGACATCTACTCCGAGGGCGGCGCGCCGCTCCGCGTGATGGACCTGCACCGTCGCCAGGTCGGAGGCACCGCTCAGCGGTACCACTGGAAGGCGGACGCGGCGGCCATCGAGTCGGCCAACACGGCGCTGGCCGGCGGGACGGCGGGGAAGGCGCGCGTCGAGCACGCCGTGCCGCTCGTGCCCGGCGACAACTTGATCACGGTTCGAGCCCTGCGATCGGATGGCGTTCGCGTCTCCCGGTCCTGGGTCATCCGGAACGAGGGAGAGGAATGAGCGCGCAACACTCCCGACAGCCCGTCAGCCGCCTGCTGCGGCGCATCGCGGGCCTCCTGCTGCTCGTCTGGACGACGTCGTTCCTCGCGGGCTGCAACGCGGGCGTCATCGGTATCGCGGTCTGGCTCGCGCTCGAGGACGACGACGGCCGCCGTCATGCGCTGGTCGGCACCGGAACGAGCGACGCGGCTGTTCTCTTCGAGGGCACCGAGAACAACCGTACGCAGCCCGATCAGACGATCCTGATCGTGCGACTCGTCGACGCCGGCATGGTGCCGGCGCAGCTGCGGATCGAACGCGAGCTAGCCGACGGCAGCTTTGTGCCGATTACGTTCACCGCGCCGTTCGCCGGCACTGACGAGGGCGACGGCGTCATCGGCGGCCTGGCGACGTCGGGCGGCGGCGTCCGGCATCTGATCGGCTGGAACGCGGTCGCCGACCTCGGCGGAACGCAGTTCCAGAACGTCACGCTGCGGCTGACGCCGAGCGGTGAGGATCCGCAGTCGGTCATCGTCACCGTCGGCGTCGGCAACGATCCGCCGAGTATCGAGGACCTGCAGTTCGTGCAGCTCGACGACGGCAGCGTGACGATTCAGGTCACGCTCGCGGACTCGGCGGAGGATCCGGTCGACCTCGACGTGCGCGTGTCGACCGAGATCGATGCGCCCGTCGACGACGACTTCGGGGCGATCACCACCGAGTTCCCGACGACGACGCTCGCGAGCAGCATCGACGGTCGGCAGAACGACGTCCTGTGGCTCGTCGTCACCGATCTCGGCGCCGCCGATCGCGACGTGCGCGTACGCCTCGTACCGCGTGACCTCGTCGGCGCCGCGACCGAGGGTGTCGGCGATACCGTCGAGCGCGCGCTCTTCATCGACGCCAATCGGCCGCCGACGGTCCAGATGGTCCGGGTCGGTGGTCGGCCGGAGCCGGCGCGTCGCCGAGGTGTGGGCGTGACGTTCGACCTGCTCGACCCGGAATCGAACGACAGCGACGTGATCGTCCAGTGGGCGTTCGAGGGGGACACGATCCCGGACCTGCCCCCTGAGCTCGACGACCCTGCAGCCCGCGACCTGCTTCTCGCGTCGCCGGATGAGCGACGTGCGCTTCGGATCGCCACGCTGCGACCGGACCCGCTGTCGGGCGCTGTCGAGATGCCGCTCGAGCCGGACGCTCTCGGCGCCGACGAGGTGCTCGCGACCTGGATTCGGCACACGGCGCAGCTGCGCGGGCTCGGGGAGCTCCGCGGCAAGCGCGTGACTCTCGAGACCAACGAGGGCATCGTCGAACGCGTGATCTGCGGCTACTCCGCGCGACGCGGTGTGTTGACCGTCGCAGAGCCGTTCGACCCGCCGGCGACACCTGGCGATCGGCTGACGATTGACCTCGGTGGCGTCCAGCGCTTGCGCGCCGACCCCTACGGCGTGCGGCACACGGTGCTGTGGGCGACCGACGTGGACGCGCCGGGCGGCGGAGACGTCGTGATGTGGATCACGCCGTTCGATCGCGTCATCGTCGATCCGGCCGACGACGGCGCCGGTTGCGCCGACGGTTTCCCGTTCCCGACGCAGAACGCGTTGGCCGGCGGGCGCGGCGCCCCGCGGGACGCGGTCGACGAGTTCGAGCTCAGCGGTCCGTTCGGCGAGCGCGGCGTTCAAGTGCTGCCGTTGGCGCCGGTCGATCAGCCGCGTGCCGTCGATGTCGGCGACCTCGACGGCGACGGCAACCTCGACATCGCCGTCGCATCGCGCGGGGCGCGGTCGCTGATGCTTTTCTTCCAGCACGTTCCCGGCAGTTTCGATGTGCTGCGACTTCTCGACGCGCGCATCGGCGAGCCGACCGACGTCATCATCGAAGACCTCGACGGCGACGGTGACCTCGACGTCG
The DNA here is from genome assembly GCA_964392615.1 of uncultured Planctomycetia bacterium. Lineage (GTDB taxonomy): Bacteria > Planctomycetota > UBA8108 > UBA8108 > UBA8108 > CAYMRB01. The sequence goes on from CAYMRB010000075.1 coordinate 24,399, forward strand.
CCGTGAGCTCCGAAGCGTTCACGACGGATGCGGTGCCCGAAGAGGAGGTCCCGGCGTTCAATTATCCGGGTTCGGTGCTCCTCTACCTGCAGGCGGAAGGCAACGACTTCATCGCCGACCGCGTATCGGTGACGACCGGTGACGATCTGATGCTGCCGTCGGCAGTCGTCGCGGGTGACCTCGATGGCGACGGTGACGCAGACCTCGTTGCGAGCGACGCGGCCGACGACGGCAGCGCGCTGACCCTGTTCTTCCGCGAGGGCGGACCGTCGTCCGGCGGTTGCGCCGAGCTGGACTCCGGCTACTCCGCGTGCACTCTCGATCGCGCTGGCGCGATCAGCGGCGGCACGCGGGACGTCGCGCTCGCCGACGTCGACGGAGATGGACGGGACGATCTCGTGACCGGCTACCAGGGCGGACTGACCGTATTCTGGCAGGACGGCGCGGGCGAGTTCGGCGCCGCGTCGACCGAGGTTGTCATGGCCGATGCCGACCTCGCTTCCGTCGAGGTCATCGACGTCGACGGTGACATGCGACTCGACCTCGTCGTCGCCGACACCGCCGGACGCTCTGTCGTCGTCGTGCGCCAAGCTGACGCGCGGCTATTCGAGGTGCTCGATCCGCTCCTGCCGATCAGCGAGGCTCGCGCGGACCTGGAAGTCGCGGACCTCGACGGCAACGGCGCCGATGATCTCGTGATCGCGGACCCCGGCGGCGAGTCCGGCGTCGTCACGGTTTGCCTCTCCGACGGAGCTCTCGGGTTCTCCTGTGACTCCCTCGGGCGCATGACCGACGGCGTGAACATGCCCGCGGGCATCGCCGCTGGCGACGTCGATGGCGACGGCCTTCTCGACGTCGTCTCCGCTGACGACGGCAGCCTGGAGGTCGCGATCTTCCTGCAGGCGCAGCCGGCGACCTTCCCGAACCTCGGGACGGTCATCGCTGCGCTGCCCGCGGGTAGCCACCCGAGCTCGATCGCGCCGGCCGACTTCGACGGCGACGGCGATCTCGACCTGGCCGTTGTCGGGCCGATGAGCGGCGAGGCGACGCTCCTTCTGCAAGAGACGTCGGGCGTTTTCGCGGCGCAGTCGATCGACCTGTTCGGCGGCACCGAGTCCGCCGGCCCCGCGGCGATCGTCGCAGGCGATATCGACGGCGATGGTCGCGCTGACCTCGCGACTGCGAACATGATCTCGGACGACGTCCTGGTCGCGTTGCAGGATGAGGACGGCCGATTCCGCGCTCGACGCACCGTGTTGGCGGTCGCCGACGAGGGAGCGATGCGCAATCCGCAGACGGTCGCGCTTGCCGACGTCGACGGCGACGGGCGTGTCGACGTCCTGGCGGCCGGGCGGTTCTCGCAGGACGTCCTCTGGTTCCGGCAGATCGATCCCGGAGAGGGCACGGTGGCCGCATTTGCCGATCCCGTTCCGTTGCCGTTGGAGACGGGCACGGGTCCGTTGGCCATCCGCACGGGCGATCTCGACGGAGACGGCCGCGTCGACGTCGTTGCCGGAGCGCACTCGAGCGGCGGCGTCGCGGTCTGGTTGCAGAACGAGACGCGCGGCGAGTTTTCGGTCGTTCCCGTGACGTTCGCCGACAACGCGTATCCGACCGACATCGAGCTCGCGGACTACGACGGCGACGGCGACCTCGACATCGCCGCCGCGAACCTCGAGCTGCGGTCGCTGGTCGTCCTGTCGCAGACGACGGGGGCGGACTTCGACATCGTCGAGGTCGACGAGCTCACGTGGCGCGCGTCGACGGGACTCGCGTCGGCGGACATCGACCTCGACGGTCGACCGGATCTCGTGATGTCAGCGGCCGAGCCCGGCGCGCTGCACGTGGTTCTGTCCGGCGGCGATGACGGCTTCCTCGAGCCGCAGACATTGGAACGAAACGACGTCGACTCCGACGCGGCGATCTTCTTGCCCGTGGCGGTCGAGGCGTTCGACCTCGACGGCGATGGCGAGAAGGACCTCGTCACCGTGAACCGTTTCTCGAACGACGTGACCGTCTTCTGGGGCCGTCGATGAGAGAGAGATGACGATGCTGGGAAGAAATCGACGACTCCGAATAGCGTGCCTCGTGGCTCTGATGGCCGGATGGGCCTGGGCGGGTAACCTCTGCGCGCAGGACGATCCGACCGTCGGCGCGCCGGTCTCCCTGCAGGCGTGTCAGATCGCGTACGGTGATGCGACGAGCGAGGTCGAGCTCACGTGGACGAATATCCAGTCGTACGTGGCGATCGAGATCCTCGACGGCGATACCATCGTCACGACGGTCGACGGCGCGGCGCAATCGGCCGCCCTCGACGGGCTGAGCGTCGGCACGCACGACTTCGGCGTGCGCGGGACGGTTGACGATGTCGTCTCCGACACGACGGTCGTGGCGTTCGAGGTGCTCGACGCATCGCCGGTCACCGAGCCCGTTGCGAATCTCGTCTGCGAGCTCTACGTCGAAGGCGGCGGCACGCTTTACCTCGAGTGGGAGCTCGGCGCCGACGAGTGGCTGAGCGGCGCGCTCGAGGTCGACGGAAGCGAGGTCGCGGCATTCGATGGCGGCACCAGCCTCATGGTCGAAGGGCTCGGGGGCGAGCCGGGGGACGTTGCGTTGTACTTCAAGAACGCCGCCGGGTATCGGTCGGAGGCGCTCACGCCGGACTGCCCGGTGCGCGTGCCCGTGTTCCGCCGCGGGGACTGCGACGACGACGGGGTCGTGACGATCAGCGATCCGATCGTCGAGTTGCGGCACCTCTTCATGGGCGGTCGCCGCTTCTACTGCGACGACGCGTGCGACGCGAACGACGACGGAGCGATCGACCTGACCGACGCGATCGTCATCCTGCAGTACCTGTTCGGCGGTGGCGCGCCGCCTGGAGCTCCGGGCGTCGACGTGTGCGGACCGGACGTCGAGCCGGATCACCTCGGTGGCGTCTGCCGCTGCCCGGCCGCGTGACCGCTACCGCTGCTGCGTCGCGCCCTCGCCCGTCAGCGGCACGAACCGCACGGGGATCACACGCCGCGTCAGCCGTTCGCCATCGACCGTCTTCGTCAGCACCGCGAGGTCCTGCACGCCGCGCGGGTCGCCGAGCGGAATCACGACGCGACCGCCGGGGCGCAGCTGCTCCCAGAGCGGCGGCGGCAGCTCCGCGGCGGCGCACGTGAGCAGGATGGCATCGAACGGGGCCGCTTCTTTCCAGCCCTTGTACCCGTCGCCGCAGCGGATCTGCGCGTTCGTGTAGCCGCGCTGCGCGAGCACCTCGCGCGCTTGCTCGCACAGCGACTGGACGATCTCGATCGACCAGACGTGCGGCGTGATCGACGCGAGCACCGCGGTCTGGTAGCCGGAGCCCGTGCCGATTTCGAGGACCTTCGAGGTCGGCTCGAGCTCGAGGAGCTCCGTCGACAGCGCGACGATATACGGCTGCGAGATCGTCTGATCCGCATCGATCGGCAGCGCGCGGTCCTCCCACGCCAGCTCGCGCTGCTGGGCGGGGACGAACGCGCGGCGCGGCGCCGAGCGCATCGCGTCGAGGACGGCGGCATCGCGGATCGGTCGGCGACCGTCGCGGGGGTGAGCCATCTGGCGTTCGACCATCGAGTGGCGCAGGGCGGCGAACGCGTCGCTCGACGTGTCCGAGGCGGGGCGGTCGGACGGCGCCGGAGTCGACGCGGTAGCGTGTCGCGGCGTCGATTCCGGAGCGCCGGGAGCGTCGCAGCTGACGGCGACGATCA
>CAYMRB010000076.1:0-27983 GCA_964392615.1 uncultured Planctomycetia bacterium
CTCGTCGACCGCGATCAACGCGACCACGTAGGTCCCGGGCTCGCCGTCGATGCCGAGTGGAGTGACGACGATATCCTCACAATGCGTGTCGCCGTCCTCCGGGCACTCGATAATCGACTCGCCGTAGACCTCGACCTCGCCGAGGGACAGGACGTTGGTCTCGTCCGGCGCAGTGCCGCCGCCAGCCGTCCCGGACAGGTCGGGATCCGCGATCCGCAGCACGCGCACGAAGCGCCCGATGACCGGTCCGTCCGCCAGCTCCTCCAGATCGATCGTCAAGAATTCCGGGCCCCCCGTGCCCCCACCGCCGAGCTCGTTCTCGAGGTTGAGCACCTCGGTCTCAAAGAGAGCCGAGTCCCAGATTTCCTCGATCTCTTCGGTCGGGATGCCGAGGATCAGGTCGTCGATCGGCTCGTCGTCGACATACGAGATGTCGTGGATCGACACGACGATGTCGCGCAGCCGCGACGGGCAACAATTGTCGCGATTGTGCAGGACGATCGAGCTGATCTCGGTCGGTGCGGCGAGCTCGACCTCCCACATCGCGTTGTCGTCGTTGGCTGTCGTCGCCGTGAAGTTCCCGAGGTTGCCGTCGTTGGCGAAGCTCGCCGGGAATTGAGCGCCACCCCAGGTCGAGGTCTGCTGCGCGACGCCGAGCGGCGCGACGTTGTCCTGGCCGAGAGCGACCGAGGGAGCCGCGATAACGACTAAGCAGAGAACGATCGAGGATGTGATTCGCATGGTCGATTCTCCGTGCTAGGTGCAGTGCGGCACCAAGGGTCGCGTACCTACTGGAAACAGCGGTCAGGACAGTCCGGCAATTGGACGCAGTCCGCTCCCAACACGGGTGCCGGCCCCGCGAGGAACAGGTAGTTCAGCGTGTTGACGGCATCCGACAGGTTGACGTCGTCATCGCCGTTCGCGTCGAGGAGCAGTCGGTTGCCCTCCGACGCGAGCGTTCCGTCACCGCACGGCAGCGTGTCCGCCGCCGCGACGAACAGGTAGCGCAACAGCGAGACGGCGTCGGAGATGTCGAGACGCGAGTCCTGGTTCACATCGCCGGGACGCTGGAAGCCGCCCGCGGCATCGTTTTCCGGGAAGCCGGGCGAGCCGTGCAGGAATCGGCTGGGACGCCAGCTCTCCTCGAGACCCCAGCCGTCGCGCGCGATCCGCGCGTCGTCGATCACGAGCGATGGCCCATCGCCGTCGGTCACCGGATACCACGCGTCGTCCCACGCGAAGTCGAGCACGTGCTCGCCGGCGCGGCCGCGCAGCACGATCTCCTCGCCGCCGTTGGACAGTCTGCCGTCGAACTCGCCGGCGACGAGGATGTTGGCGAGGTCGTATCGATCCGCGAACGCCAGGATGTCGTTGACGACGACGACGATCTCCCCCGGGGCGAGCGTCGGCACCGCGCCGGTGGAGAAGTCGAACCGCACCGCGCCGTCGATGGCGACGCCGTCGAGCGAGATCGCGCGCGCTCCGACGTTCTGCAGCTCGAGGAACTCGAAGTCCTCGTCGACGTGCGGCGATCCCTCCTCCGGCGGCGCGGGGTGGTACATGATCTCGGTGATGCGCAAGCCGGAGTCGATCGCGAACGTCGCCTCGCTGAGCGCGCTCCAGGAATCTCCGCTGCGTGCCCGCGCCTTGGCGAGCACCGAGCCGTCGAGCGCGATCGGGTCGACGAAGACCTCGGCGCCGGGCTCGCGCGGATCGGATCCGTCCAGCGTGTAGAGGATCTCCGGCCCGCCGCCGTCGACATCCAGCATGCCTGCGACCAGAGCAGCCTGGATGAGCATATCGCTCGAGTTGGGTGACGAATTCATGCCGTGAATCGCCAGGACGTTCTCACCGACGCGCAGGCTGCCGATGGAGTCGGTGATGTCGAACTCCGTCGGCGCGTCGAGGTTCGCCTCCCGGCCCGATGTCGCGCGCGAGTTCCACGTCGGCAGGGCGGGCTCGCCGGCTGCGGCGACCGGATCGCCGCCCAGGTACGCGACGAAGCCGTCGTCGTAGTGGATGTCGAGGCGCAGGGCGGCGATCGCGTCGAGATCGTCCTGCGAAGCGACGACGAACGGGATGCGCACGTAGACGGTCGGGTTGCCGCCGTCGCCGGACATCTCGGCGCCGACGTCGATGCCGATCGCGTCGTCGTAGCCGCTGCCGTTGTCGTAGCCGACGCCACCGGGGCCGACGCGCCAGCTCTCGCCATGGGTGCCCTCGACGTACGACGGGTTCGTCCACTCGTCGTCGAGGGCATCGCTCGCGGGCACGTACGCGTGGATTTCCGCATCGAAGTCGACGAGCGACACGTCGACGAACGTCTCCGACGAATCGCTCGTGATCAGGAGCGTATCGCCCGCGTCGACCCAGCCTCCGTGCATCGGCCGGTTGCCGATGCGGAAAGCCGGCGGATCGATGTCGAGGAACCAACCGGCGCGACGCATCTGCCCGATCACGATGTCAGTGCGACGGGGAAAGAAGTCCCCGAGGAGTCGATCGAGCTCACGCTGCCACTGATTGCCGGGCAGCCACGTGCGACCTCCCCAGCGCCACCGCGCGCTCTCGGCGATCAGCGTGTCGGCGACCTGATCGGCTCGGAAGCGATAGACGTCGGCGACTCGTTCCGGCGTCAGAATGCCGTCGTTGTAGAAGTGCCGGTGGATACCGTCGGCAAGCGCGATGCGGAACTCCTCGTGCGGCAAGAAGCTCGTCAGCAGGTTCTCCGGACCTCGCTTGTCCATATTGTCGTCGTTCGTTCGTCGCAGGACGATGTCGGAGTCCCAGCACAGCATCTTGTAGCCGCCCTGATCCGGGTTCGACGGCCCGGCGGCGGCCCAGTTCTGATTCGGGTTCCAATCCCAGTCGTTGCCCGCCCAGTAGTTGAGCAGCATGTAGTCGACGTAGTTCGGAATGTCGAGCCTGCGCTGCACTTCCTCCCTGTCCGCGCGGATCGAGCGAATGCGACTCCACGCCGGAGCGGCCGCGCCGATCGGTGCGCCGCGGCGGACCGCTTCGTGGTCGTCCTTTTCGCCGCCGAGGTACTCGGCCGCGTGCGCCGCCGACGGGCTCTCCAACAGGTGGTAGTGACCCCAGTACGCGCCGTTGAGGTAGACGTGCACGAAACGGCCACGCAGGGACATGCGGCCCATCTCGAGCTGCATGTCGCTCATGAATCGATTGCGGATGTACTGCGCGTTCGACGGCGATTGAGCGTCGGCCCCGAGATAGAAGACCGTGTCGTGCGCGCCGCCGCGCAGGTTCAGCCGGTCGAACTCCTCGATCGCTCCGCCTCCGTACGCGAGCCCCTCGAACAGCGGATAGCGCAGCTTCGGCAGCCCGTACCTCTTGCGAAAGTAGAGCCGCATATTGTTCTTCGGATACGCGCCGAGACTGTGGCCGCCAACGCGCTTGATGCCGGCGTCGATCTGGAAGCCCCTCGTGCCGTCCGGGTGGATGAGCTCGACCGTCGCGGGCACTTCCGACGTCGACGGAATCGACGCGACGCTCGTCGTGACGCAGACCGACGGCATGAGCTCGAGCGCTTCGCGAACCTGCGGCCCGAGGACAGCGTGGCCGACGATGTCGTCGTACAGCTGCGGTTGCTCGACGACGTCGTCGGGAAACACGTAGGTCTGCGTGTCGACGTTCGTCGGCCGGAAGCCCGGCTTGAACGCCGCCGCACGCAGCGTCGTCGTTCCGTCGATGAGAATCGGCCCGTCATACACATCGCCGCTCGTCTCGGTCGGCGCGCGACCGTCGAGCGTGTAGCGAATGACGGCTCCTTCCGTCGGCGTGGAGATCTCGACCGCGAACGGATCGACGAACAGACCGCGATCGACGCTGAAAGCCGTATCACCGACGAAGCCGATCACGCCGGCGGCGTCGTTCGGCGCGCCCGGCGTCGGATTCTCGAAGTAGCGAAACGTCGTGCCGTTGTCCGAGCCGCCGCGAAGATCGACGGCGATGACGAAGTCGACGTCGTCGGCCCATACGTTGAGCCCGTGGATCGCGAGCACGTTGAGGCCGGTCTCCAGCACGTCCACGAAGGCGTCGAGACCGATCTCGACCCGACCGGGGCCCGACAGGTCCGGCTGCTCAGCGGTCGCGTTCGCGTCAAACGGCACTGCGACGCCCGCGGCGCCGGGCGCGTTGACCCGGGCGATTTCGACGCCGTTGAGATACGCGACAAATCCATCGTCGTAGCGGATCGACGCCGCCAGCGTGGTGACGGCGGCCGCGTCGGCGACCTCGAATGCGAACCGCGCATACAGAGACGCGTTCGCATCGCGCATCTCCGCCTCGACGTCGGTACCGATCACGCCGCGCAATCCGCCGACGCCCTCGAACACCTCGACCTCGCCGAGCGAGAGCACGTTCATCTCGTCCGCATTGCCGGCGCCGCCCGTGCCGGAGAGGTCGGGATCGCTGGTGCGCGCTACGCGGACGAAACGTCCGCGGACCATGCCGCCGGTGAGCTCGACGAGATCGACGGGAATCGTATCGGGACCGCCGAGCGCGTTCTCCGGGTTCAGCAGCGCCGACTCGTACACCTCCTCGCCGGCGCCGTCGCGCACCGTCACGGTCATATCGCGAAGACGCGACGGGCAGCAATTGTCGCGGTTGTGCAGCACGACCAGCGCGATCGAGCGCTCCTCGCCGAGATCGACCTCCCAATAGGGGTCCGTGTCATCGGCCGCAGTCGCGGTGAAGTTGCCGAGGTCGCCGTCGATCGCGACCTCCGCCGGGAACTGGTCGGCGCCCCAACCGGAGGACTGCGTGGCGGTGCCCTCGGGCGCGACGTTGACGAGCTCGTCCGGCACCGGAGGCGCGCTGTCGTCGTAGCCGATGCCGGACGGCCCCGCTGCCCACGCCGCGTCGTCGAACTCGGGAAGCAGCCAGGCCGACCCGAGCGCGTCGTCGGACGGAACGAGGAACGTCGCCACGCTGCCGGAGGACAGATAGACGTCGCTCGCGCCGTCGACGAGGCCGTAGGACACGTCCTCGCGCTGGCGCGGAAAGACGAACGAATGCTCGATCGTCACGCCGTCCGGCTGAACGAGCGCGAGGAACTCGCCGCCGCCGGAGAGGCGGAAATTCGTGTGCAGCGGTGCGTCGGGATCGGTGCGGTCCTTTCCCGACGCGAAGACGATCAGGAAGCCTCCCGGATCGATCGCGATGCTCGGGAGCTGCCACCGAGGGAGGAATGACTCGGTGTCCGTCAGATACCACCCGCCGACATCGACCGCCGAGCCGCTCATGTTGCGGATCTCGATCCAGTCGGACGCGGCGTCATCTTCGTCGAGGAGGCCGTCCTCGTTCATCGCGACGATCTCGTTGATCACCAGACCCTGCGCGGCGACCGGCTCGGACGCGAGCCAACTGCACATCGACAGGGCCGCGATCAGCCGCCACGTCGGGACGCTTGAACGACCATTGGACATCGAGACACTCCTCCCTGTGGTTCAGAGGATCAGAGTTCCTCGCAGGACGGCGCGTCGCAGCCGAGAGCCTCGTCCTCCGATCGCGACGATCGGGCGCAACTCTCGAACGGCGCGACGGGCGCCGGTCCGCCGAGGAACAGGAATTCCAGCGAGTAGACCGCGTCGGAAAGGTCGACAGCACCGTCGCTGTTCGCATCGGCGGCCGCGAGACAACCCGGTGCTGATCCGCCGAGGAACAGGAAGTTCAGCGTATTGCTGGCGTCGGAGAGGTCAAGCTCGCTGTCCGAATTCGAGTCGCCGCGCCGGAACGGCCCGACGCCCGGTGGTAGAACGACGACGACCTCGCTGCAGGTGATGTCCTCTGCCGGTGGATCGCAGTCCGTGTCGTCGCCGACGGTCACCGAGATCGTGTGCTCGCCGGGGGCCAGGTCGAACTCGGCGATGTTCTCCGGCTGCGGTCCGACGGTGACGACACCGCCGGCGCCGTCGTCCGCGGTGAACGTGTAGAGGATCTCATCGCCACTGTCGTCCGTGGCGGCCGCCTCGGCACGGACGTTCGGCGACGCACCCGGAGTCGTCGTGATCGTCAGGCCCTCGCAATGCGTGGCGCAGGCGACCGGCGGCACGTACTCGTACACCTCGACCTCGCCGAGGGACATGAACACGGCCTCGTCGACTCCTCCCTCGCCGCCGGTGCCGACGTTGTCCGGATCAGGCGTCCTCGCGACGACGACGACGCGACCCATCGCGCCGCCCGCGTCGACCTCGAGGAGCGGAGGTCCGACGTTCAGCATGCCTTCGCCCATGACGTTCGCCGGGTTCAGGAGCTCGGTCTCGAACACGACCTCGCCTCCCGGAGCGTCGAGGACGGACACGGTGATGTCGCGCAGCCGCGACGGGCAGCACCCGTCGCCTCGATTGCGGACGATGATCGTGCCGATCTCCCAGGTTGCGCCGAGGTCGACCTGCCACGTCGGCGCGGGACCCTCTCGCCCCGTCACGGTGAAGTTGCCCGGGTTGCCGTCGATCGCGAGCTCCGCTCCGAAGGCGGCCAGAGTCGTCGATTGCGACGCGACCACGTCGCAGCCGCGCTGCGTCAGGTTGGGGCTCTCGCCGGGCGAGAACGACGTGTCGGCGATGACCTCGACCTCGCCGAGCGACATGACCGAGTCGTCATCATTGTCGATCACGTCCGGCTCTCCAGCCACCGCGGGGTCCGGCGTCCGCTCGACGCGCACGAGCGTGCCGTCGACCGGTCCGCCGGTCAGCTCCACGAGATCGAGCTCGAGGAACTGCGGCTCCGCGACCCCGTCCCCCAGGACGTCCCCGGGATTGAGCGGCTCGGAAGTGAACGCGACGTCTTCGCCATCGAGAATCGACACCGTGATATCGCGCAGTCGCGTCGGGCAGCAATTGTCGCGGTTGTGAACGATGATCCGCGCGATCGGCACACTGTCCGCGACATCGCCGAAATCGACCTGCCACGTCGGCGCGGGATCGTCGGGTGCCGTCGCGGTGAAGTTGCCGGGGTTGCCGTCGTTCGCCAACGGAGCGGGGAAGCCACCGCAGCACGGGAAGTTCGTGGTTTGCGTCGCCACGCCCAGGCGCGCGACGTTCACTCCCGTGACTTCGATGATCGCAGGTTCGCTCGTCAGCTCTTCGTCGTCCGCTTGGACGACGACGTGGTAGGTGCCTGCGGAGTCGAGCGCCGCCTCGATCGTCAGCGCGTCGCCTGTGGCACCGGCGATCGGCTCATCGTCCTTGTACCACTGGAAGGTAACGGACTCGGCGTTCTCGGCATTGACCAGACCGACCGACAGCGTGTAGCAATCGCCGAGGCTCAACTGGGCCCCCATCGGCTGCGTGAAGATCGCGACCGGCGCGGCGCCGGCGTCGGCGAAGACTTCGACCTCACCGAGTGACAGGACCGACACGTCGTCTCCGGCGAGGTTCACCGCGTCCGGAGTCCGCGCCACTCGCACGATCGCGCCAGCGACGGGGCCGCCAGTCAGCGCCACGAGGTCGAGCTCAAGGAACTCCGGCCCGCCGAGGGCATCACCGGGATTGAGCAGATCGGACGCGTACGCGACGACCTCGCCGCCCGTCTCGAGGACCGACACGGTGATGTCGCGCAGCCGTGTCTGGCAGCACGCGTCGCGGTTGTGAACCACGATGCGGTGGACGTCGACGGACGGCGCGAGGGCCGAGAGATCGACCTGCCAGGACGGCTCCATGTCGGTCGGATCCGTCGCGGTCAGGTTGCCCGTGTTCCCGTCGATCGCATTCTCCGCACCCAGGTTCCAGCCGGTCGACGATTGCGTTGCCGTTCCCTGGGGCGCGAGATTCGAGACGTCGGCCTGAGTCGATAGTGTCCACGAGAACAGCAGGGCCCACGAAGCGGCCCAGACTCGCGTCGCATGTCGCATCACGTCCTCCTTTTGAGACCTTCCGGGAGCGCGGAGCACCACACGCACCCGTCGTGGACCGGCTCCGCAATAGATGACGCGCAGAAGCGCCGCCGTGCGCTCAGGAGAAAACCCGCAGCGGAGATCTCGAGGCGGACGAGAACGAGCTGTTACCCGCCCGCCGCGGCCTTCTCGGCGGCCGCGTCGAGCGTGCCGTAGACCTGCACCTCGGCGAGTCCCAGGGTGTCCGGCTCGTCCTCATTCCCCTTGCCGCCGGAGCCCGAGAGGTCCGGGTCCGGCCGGCGCTCGACGCGGACGAAGCGACCGCGGATCAGCTCGCGATCCGACTCGGCGAAGTGCAGCGCCAGCACGCGAGGCCCCTCGAGATCTCCGTGACCGATCCGGTTCTCGGGGTTGAGGAGCTCGGAGCGATACCGCACGTCCCGCGCCTCCGAGAGCACGAGCACGGTGATGTCTCGCAGCCGCGAAGTACAGCAGCTCATGCGGTTGACGAGCAAGATCGCGTCGATCTGGGCCGTGCGGCCGAGGTCGATCTCCCAGAAGGATGGGTCGTCACCGGCATCCGTGTTGCTGAACGTGTGCAGGTTTCCGTCGTTGGCGAATCCCGCGCGGTGAGCGGGAAACGTCGACGACTGCGAAGCCATCCCGTGAAGGCTCAAGTTCGTCCAGCCTGTTCCTGTGTCGATGGTCAGGCTGCGCATCGAATCCGGCAACGCGTCCGAGCACAGGCCATCGTCCGTCGTGACGGAGACCGTCCACGTTGCCGGTTCGAGGAAGAAACGCGCCGTGGGGCTCTCCTGGGGTCCCGAGACCAGGACCCGGCCCGCACCGTCGCTGACCGAGAACACGTATCGGATCGGGTCGCCGGTCTCGTCCATGGCCGTGGCGGCCACACGGTAGAAGCCGGGATACCCCCGGAGCCCCTCGGCTTCGACCGTCAGGCTCGTGCAGTGCGTGTCGCCCGCTACGGGGCAGTCGGGCTGGAACGACTCGTGCCAGCGAGTCCGAACGTCCACCGAGTCCCAGAACGCCAATGTGCCGTCCCAGGACGCGGTCGCGACGCGGGTGCCGTCCGGGCTGAACTCGAGATCCTGGATGGCCGCGGTGTGAGCGTGGATCTCGTGGGCCTGTTGCAGCGTGGCGGTGTCCCACAACAACACCGTGCCGTCACGGGACGCCGACGCCAACCGCGAGCCGTCAGCGGAAAACGCTGCGCAGAGCACCGGCGCCGTGTGCCCCTCGAGCTTCCCGATGAGCGACCCGTTGTCGGGCCCCCACAGCAGGACATTCCTGTCGAGCCCTGTCGACGCGAGTCGCGAGCCATCGCGAGAGAATGCGACACTCGTGACCTCGTCCGAGTGCCCGCGCAACAGGGCCGAAGCGATGCCGGTGACGGGGTCCCACAGACGGACGGTGTGATCTCTCGATCCGGATGCCAGCCGCTTGCCGTCGGGATCGAACGCCAATGACAGCACGCCGGCCTCGTGACCTCGAAGGACCTCGACGCCTGTCGGCGCGTCATTCGTTCCGATCGATCCGACCGGTAGACGGACATTCCAGAGGCGAATCGTCGCGTCGTCGGCCCCGGACGCCAACCGCAAGTCCGCCGGCGCGAAGGTCACCGCCTGGACGTCCCCCGTGTGGCCAGTGAACTCCGCGAGCGCGTCCCCGGTAGCGACATCCCACAAGCGGACGGTCTCGTCGTGGGAGGCGGTGGCCAGTCGTGTTCCGTCGTGGCTGTACGTCACCGACAGCACACCACCGCGGTGTCCTCGAAGGGCTTTGACCGGCTCTCCGGTTCTGACGTTCCAGAGCCTGATGGTGTGATCGAGCGAAGCCGACGCGATCTCGTCTCCGTCCGGCCGAAACCCGATCGCGTGAGCCGGTCCCTTGTGTCCGCGGAGAATCGATCGGGCGACGAACGCGTTGGAGCTCCACAGACGTACGGTGCCGTCTTTCGCGGACGTCGCGAGCAGTGATCCTCCCGGGCTGAAAGCTACCGAGTGGACCGACGCCGCGTGGCCCACGTACGCGGAGACGGTCTCTCTCCTGCTCAGATCCCACAAGGTCACCGTGCGATTGGCCGATCCCCAGGCGAGCATCGTCCCGGTCGGAGACACGTCCGCTGTCGTCAGCTCGCCCGGGAGATCCGACAGGACGCTCCAACCGTGCATGGACGGGTATCTCCAGATGCGGATCGATTCGTGGTCGCAGGTGATGAGGCTCGTCCCGGAAGGATCGAACGCCACCGATGCCACCGGGCCTTGCTGGGTTCGCGTCAACGAGGTCGCCACTCTCAAGAACCGTTCGCCTCGGCCGTATCCCGCCGCCACGATGGACGCGCGAGTGCCTGCCGCGAGCTGCAGCGGGTTGTCGAGCTCCTTGAAGCGAGTTCCGCCGACCAACTCGCCCGGCTCCTCGGGAGTGAAGACTGCAGTCGCCAGGATCTCCGCCGTCGCGAGGTCGAACACGTGCGCGCGCAAGGTGGAATGCAGACCGTCAGAACGGTCGTCGAACACGCCGAGCCGCGTGATGCGAATGTCGTGGTGGACCTCGAAGTCCATTCCGAAGGCGCCCGCACTGTCCTCATCGCCGGCCAGGCCTTCCGGCACCGAGTGAGCGACGACGGGGCCAAGCGTCGAGTTCGCTGGCGTGGCCCTCTCGAACTCGAACGTCCCCGCGGCATACCGTGCGACGGGACCGACATCTACGGTGCCCGGGAAGCTCCTCGGGGACGCGGCGCGCCGCCCGCTGCCGACGTGGGCGATGGCGCCGTCGCCATCGTGAATCTCGAGCTCTCTACCGCGTTCCTCGTAGCGCAGGAGGACGATGGACGAGTCCTCGAGCCCCACCGCGACGTGCAGGCCGCTCCGGCTGAACTCGAGCGCCAGGATCGGCGCGCTCATCCGCGCACGCAGTCCGGTGAGCTCGCGAGCTTCGAACGTCTCCCAGAATCGCACCGTGCTCCCGGACGCGCCGGCGATCAGCGAACCGTCCGTCGAGGTCGCGACCGCGCGGACCGGATCGCCGTGCTCGAGCACTGCCAGCGACTTGGCCATCTCCACGTCCCACAGACGTACCGTCCCGTCGTCGGACGCCGAGACGAGGCGCGATCCGTCGGGCAGAAAGGCGACGTCGTTGACGGCGTCCTGGTGGCCCCGGAGTGTGCCGATCGATTCGAGAGAGACGACTTCCCACAACCGGATCGTGTGGTCTCGGGACGCCGAAGCGAGACGCTCCCCCCTCGGGTCGAAGGCGACCGACAGGACGTCCTCCGAGTGGCCGACGAGGACGCCCACGCTGCGGTCCGCCTCGCTGTCGAGCAGCCTCCATTCCCAGCGCCGGTACTCGGCCGGCACGCTGTCGAGAAAGCGGCGTGCGGACGAGACGTTGCCCGCCACCAGCGCCGCACTTGCCGCTGCGACGTTGGCGCGATGGGCTTGTCGAGTGAGCTCCAGGGCGGCCCTCTCCGCCAGTCGCCGTTGTTCGTACTCCCGCGCCGCGAACCACGCCGTGCCGATGAGGCCGAGCAGGAGCGCAGTGCAGATCAGCGTCGTGGACGTGACGAGCAGCCGGTTGCGGCGAACGTACTTGTGCAGCTTGTACACGGTGCTTGCAGGCAGCGCCTCGATGGGCTCGTTCGCCAGAAAACGCCGTATGTCGGCCGCGAGCGCTGCCGCGGATGGGTACCTCGCCCGGTGATCCTTCTCGAGCAGCTTGGCGATGATCGTCTCGATATCGCCGCGGAACGACTTGCTGACCGCGCTCAGAGGTGTCGGCTCACGCTCCAGGATGATGCGAGCCACATCGTGCGGCAGGTCGGTGTCGAAATCGTAGGGCAGGCGTTCCGCGAGGAGCTCGAAACCGATAACGCCGAGGGAGTAGAGATCCGAGCGCGCGTCGAGCTCGTCCGTACGACCTTCGACCTGTTCGGGGCTCATGTACGGAAGCGTGCCGACGAGGTGACGGCGCGTCTCGGGTGTCGTCGGCTCGAGATCGGCGCCGGCGAGCCGCGCGATGCCGAAGTCGAGAACCTTCGGCTGGGCGACTCCGTCCCGCTCCTCGACCAAGACGTTGCCGGGCTTCAAGTCTCGGTGGATCACGCCGGCCTCGTGAGCGTGCTGCACCGCGTCGCAGAGGCTGGCCAGGAGCTCCAAGCGCTCCCGTGTCCCGAGGCGTCGATGTCGCGCGAAATGGACCAGCGGCTCACCGTCGATGCGCTCCATCGCGAGGAACGGTCGAGGCCTCTCTTCGCCCTGCGCTGACCCGGCCTCGAAGATCTTCGCGATGCCCGGGTGATTCAATTGTCCCAGCACGTGCGCTTCGAGTCGGAACCGCTTCAGGTTGACTCGCGACGCCACTGCGGACTTGATGACCTTGAGCGCGACCGTCCTCTGGGGGCTGGCCTGCTCGGCCTCGTATACGATGGCCATGCCGCCTTCGCCCAGCTTGCGCATCAGGCGGTACTGGCCGAACTGTCGCGACACGGCGCGCTCTTCGCCCTCGGACGGCAGGACGACCCAGCCGCCGGTATCCACTCCTCGTGCGGCGGGCGACATGTCGTCGTGGGCGAGCAGCGACTCGACCTCCCGGCGGATCATCTCGTCGCTCCCGCACTCCTGCGCGAGGAATCGGGACAGAGACTCGCCCTCGAGCTCCACCGCGCGAGACAGGATGGCCTTGACGCGGCAGTACTCCTCGGGCGTCACTGGCGCGGTCCCGCGCTCAGCTCGCGGCTCAGCCACATACGAGCGATGCGCCACTCGGTCTCGATCGTCGTCTTCGAGACGCCGAGTACCTGCGCCGTCTCCTCGATGCCGAGACCGCCGAAGAAGCGCAGCTCCACGACCCGTGCCTGGCGCTCGTCCAACGCTTCGAGGCGAGTCAGCGCATCGTCGAGATCGAGAAGGTCGGCTTCCTGTCCGGGTGTTTCCGCGAGGCAGTCCGGAAGCGCCACGCGCTGCCACTCTCCGCCGCGTTTGGCCGCGCGGTGTCGTCGCGCGTGATCGCTGAGGACGCGGCGCATCATCCTCGACGCGACCGCCAGGAAGTGCTTGGGCCCGTGCCACTCGACGCGGTTCTGATCGATCAGGCGCAGGTACGCCTCGTGAACGAGCGCGGTGGGCTGCAGAGTGTGGTCACGCCTCTCCCGAGTCAGGTGTCCGGCGGCCAGATCGCGGAGCTCCCGGTAGACGAGAGGAAACAGCTTGCGAACCGCCGCGCGGCTGCTCTCAGCCAGACGTGCCAGGGGAGGGCTATGGAACTCGGATTCCGGGGCAGTCATCGTGTCAGCGTGTCGGGCACGCGCCCATTCTCCCACCTGGCGTCGGCGGAGTCCAGATCGGCGACCTCACCGACGTCCGGCACGGCTGGATTGGTCTCGAGTGGGGTGAAATCCATCAAAAAAACACTGGGCGCGCCCAGCCTCTTTCGCGCGTAATAAGATGGTGCGAATCTCTTCGACCCGATCCACCCCGAGCTTAGGCAGGCTTAGGCATGACGAACGTCAATCGACGTGACTTTCTGCGAACCTCCGCCATCACGATGGGGGGGATGGCGTTGGGGCTGCGAGGCAACTTCGTGGCCCAGGCCGATGACCTCAAGACGATCGAGAAGACGCGGAGCTACAACAGCGACATGGAGTACCGGCGGCTCGGCCGGACCGGGCTCTGGGTGTCGGCTGTGTGCCTCGGCGGCCACTGGAAGCGCGTCAACGAGGTGACCGAGCACAACATCCCCGCGGTCAGCATGCCAAAGGACCCGGTCGACATCGGGGTCTTGCGGAAGAACCGCTACGATGTCCTGACGCGGTGCTTGGAACGTGGGATCAACTACGTCGACGCCTGCACCGTGGCGGAGATCTCGGTCTACGGCCCGGCGCTGAAAGGGCGGCGCGACAAGATGTTCATGGGCTTCGGCATGTGGCCTCAATGCCCGCGAAACAAGAAGTGGTGCAAGGCCGAGCAGATCCTCAAGACCTTCGAGGAGGGCCTGAAGAAGGCCCAGCTGGAGTACGTGGACGTCTGGCGTCTGGTGGCCAGCACGCCGGGCAAGCACAGCGACGCGGACGAACAGGAGTTCATGAAGGCGTTCGACACCGCCAAGCGGCAGGGCAAGGCGCGCTTCACGGGCGTGTCCTCCCACGGCCGCGGCTGGCTCAAGAAGATCATCGAAGCCCACCCGGATTACTTCCAGGTCATCCTGTTTCCGTACACGGTCAAGAGCAAGGAACTCCCGAAGGACAGCCTGTTCGACGCGATCAGAAAGCAGGACATCGGGTCGTTCGGCATCAAGCCGTTCGCGAGCAATTCGGTGTTCGACAAGTCGAAGACCGCCGACGACAAGTCGAGGATCGCACGCTTGACCCTTCGCCACATCCTGAACAACCCGGCGATCACCGCTCCCATTCCCGGGCTGGCCTGCGTCGAGGAGGTGGACAACGCGGCCGCAGCGGTCAAGGAGCGCCGTAAGCTCGACAAGACCGAGCAGGCGGAGCTGGACCGAATCAGCGACGAGATGTGGGCGAACCTGCCACCGAGTTATCAGTGGCTGAAGCGCTGGGAATACGTCTAGCAACCCGTTGAGAAGAACTGCTAGAGGTTCTTGAAGTTCGGTGTCGAGTTGGTGCGTACGTCAAGGACTCCCGGGCCCTCGGGAGTCTTTGCGCTGTATGGAGATTGAGCGAGTCGCGATCATGGACGATGCCCCTTCGAAAGCTCCAACCACCGAGGCGTCCCCGGCGCCGAAGTCAAAGCGTCGGCGACCGCGTTGGCGGAGCGCGCTGATCGGACTCGTAGTCGTGTTGGGCGGAGGAGTGGCCTGCTTGTGCGTGACGAGCTTCGCCATCCAGGCGATCGAGCCGCTCGCGAAGCCCGAGTCCTGCGCCGGTTGCCACGAGATGGACGGCGCTTACGAGAGCTGGAAGAAGTCGCCTCACTACGCCAATCCGAGCGGTGTGGCGGTCGGCTGCGTTTCCTGTCACCTGCCCTCGAGAGAAAACCTGCCGAGTCACCTCACGAGCAAGGTACTGAGCGGAGCGAAGGATGTATGCGTACACGTCTTCGGAGAGTACGACGCGGATGTCTCCCGGAAGACCGTGCGCGACACCATGCCCAACGAGCGCTGCCTTCACTGCCACGCCAATCTGTTGGCGATGCCTAGCTCCCGCCCCGTCGGGATCGTCCACCAGGCCTCCATGGACAAGCCTGACGACCGCGCTCACGCATGCGTTGCGTGTCATGATGCTCTTCACGGACCGAAGCGCACGCCGGCAGAGAAGCCCGAGTATGAGATAGCCGACAACTCATACTGCGGCGTATGTCACAACAACTTCTTGGACGAGCCGTTCGCCCTGCAGCACAAGGCCGCGGGAGTAGGCTGCACGGCGTGTCACGGCGACTCCGAAGGTCACGCCGACGACGAGGAGCATCTCACCCCTCCGGAGACGATCTACCCCAAAGCCAAGATCAACGCCTCCTGCACCGCGAGCGAATGTCATACGGAAGAGAAAGTGAAGGCCCAGATCGGCCACCGCCCCTTCTACGCCGAAGCCTCCCCCGACCGAGCGTACTGCACGGATTGCCACGGCATGCACTTCATTGAAGACCGCAAGCACAGCCGGTGGGACAAGAACACCAGAAAGCTCATCTGGAAAGACGGGCACTCCATCTCCGAAGAGGAGGCGCAAAGGTTGATGGAAGCCGCCAAGGCCAGCGGCGGGATGTAAGCCGCGGCCTCATTCCGGGATCTCGTGCCGGATCTTGTCGAACGCGACCTCGAAGTCGAAGCCGACCTTCTTCCCGTCTTTCGTCGTGTACCGCTGCGGATCCCAGGTCGGGCTCTCCTCGCTGTGGCATCGTCGGCACGCCTTCTCGGTCGGCTCGACGTATCCCTTGCCGACCGCTTCCAGATGCATCTTGCCGTCGCGCGGCTTGGCGTAGAACTCCCCGGGGCCGTGGCACGCTTCGCAAGCGACGCCCTCCCTGGGGCGATAGCGCGGACCGTATCGGTTCCTCGGGTGCCCGTGGGCCGCGGTGTGACACTTCAGGCACTCGGCCAGCTCGTGCGGCGCGCCGGTCAGGCCCGCCTTCGCCGCGATCTCTCGCGCTTCGTCGGTCGTCAGGACCTCGTACGCCTTCGCGTGCCGTAGCTCCTTCCAGACGTTGTACTGGCTGCCGATCGACTTCTTCTGGTGACACTTCTTGCAGGCCTTCAGGCCCATGAAACGCGGCTCGGAGCTCTTGAGTCGACCCCGTCCGTCTCGTCCCTCAGCGGTCAACGTCCGGACGAGATAGGTAGAGAATGCGGCGATCAGCAAGAGCGCCGCTGTCGCGGCCCACACGTGTCTCATGCGTCACTCGCTGTCGGAGAATCGGCGCCCGGCGCACTCACCACTTTCGAGTTCCTCGCTCAAGGATCCTGCCAGTCGGCTCCAGGCGGTTGCCAGCCGGGGTCGCCCGCGAGCTTCCTCCCGAGCATCCGCCACGTGTTCCTGAGCACCTGGACGGCGTACGCTGCGTTGTGTGACCCGGCCGCAGGGTCGTGCTCGAAGAGGACGACGTTGTACGCGGCCTTGGCCGCGTCCGCATCGGGCGGCGACAGCTGATCAGCGCCGAGTTCCCAGTACGGGTAGCGGCCCAGCCACGTGAATCCGAAGCCTGTGGCGAGGCCTGCACCCGTCCCGTCTGTCAGCGCACCGAGCACCCGATTCAGCAGGCCGTGGATCTCGTCGTCCACGCTCCCCCTGGCGCCATCCCCGTCGTAGTCGCCGCGTGCGGGCACCGCGAATGTCGGCACCGCGGCTCCACCCCACGAGCTCCAATCATCGTCCGCAGCGTGACAGAGGGCGCAGGACGCGATCTCCGCGTCCCACGAATGCGACGCGCTGTAGTCTCGGGTGTGCATGTGACAAGTCAGGCACATCTGCGTCGCGTCCTGCCCCGGCGCGATGAAGTCCTGAGTCGCATGATACGAGTCGTTCAACGCGTCGTCCGCGACACCGTCGATCGAGTACGACGTCACCGCTCCGATGCCGAGGAACGTCTCGGACTGATTTGCCGAGTGGGGCGCGCCGGTGAGCCGCCACACCGTGCCGGCCCACGTGGCGGTCGCGGCAGTCTCCGGATCGCTCTGTCTGGAGTTGTGGCACATGATACAGAGCCGCGCCTTGTTGGCTTGCACGTATGTGCCGCCGTCCGGGACGCGAACCCGCCCCACGGCCCGCAGCTGTTTCGCGGCGAGCGTCGACGCGTAGTGCGGGTAGTGACAGACCGTGCAGGTCTGCGGCATGGGATCGGCGTACGGAAGCGCCCCCGTGTAGCTGCCGGCTCCCGCCAGCCTCTCCTGGATGAATCGCTGGCCGACGTGACACCGGAAACAGCTGGATGCGTAGTAGCCGCTCGACGAGCCGGTCACGCGTGTCACGAGCTGCGCGTGAGGTGACGTCTCCCATTGCCGGTACGTATCTGAGTGGCAGCCGCCGCACGTGGCGGCGTCTCGCGGGTCGAACAGCGGCAGCTGGGACGGGACATGGCAGATACCACACGCACCCGTGTACGGGGTGGGCATCGCGCTGCCCGGCGTCGATCCCATGGCCGTGAAGCGCGACGGCACCGCGAACGTGTGGGAGCTGATGTCGTTCTGCCAGAACACCATGGCCTCGTCGGTGTCGGCGCCCGTCGGCGAGCCGAGGAGGAAGCCGCTCGTCCCCGCACCCGACCTCGCCGTCTTCGGCATGTGACAGCTGACGCACGACGTCACGCTACCGCTCATGGTCGTGCCGATCTCGTCACTCATGTGGGTCGTCACGTCGATGGCGTGGCAACGCTGGCACAGCAGGCTGTCCGGTGCCGTCGAGTAGAGCAACTGATGGTCGATCCGGTTGTCGTGCAGATCGTGGCAGTCCGAGCAGACGACCAAGCGCCGCGAGTTCCTCGTATGCCTCGACTTCAGATGGTCGCTCGTCTGCTGACGGTCCGACTTCGAGTGAAGCGCGTCGACCTCGGCCCAGAGATCCGATGCGGCTGCGCTCTTTCGCGACGCGTGCGCGGCCAGGAACTCGGCGCGTCGCATGCCGGGTACCATCGTGCGGTCGTCGGCGCTCAACGGCTGGTCGTTCTGAACCGTTCCCTTGCCCTGGACCCGATCGTGGCATCGGCCGCAGATCTGGTCGGCGCGGTTCGGCGTCAGCTTCGCGGGGTCGGTGATATACCGGGCCGAATCGGCCGCGACGTGCTCCGAGCCCGGACCGTGACAGCACTCGCAGCCGACGTTGATCTCCTCGGTCTGCCCATCGCCGTCGAAATCGATGCCGCCCGGGTCGACGACGGCGTCGGCGAGCCACTCTCCGGTGGCTCCGTCCTGCTCGGTGCTGAACCCCGTGACATGGCAAGCGGCGCAGTTCCCCTCGAACGTGGCGTCGGCCGGCGGATCCTTCAGCGAGCCTGTGACGTCATCCCAGAAGTCCGCCGCGCGATAGTCGCGCCACGGCTGACGCGTGCGATCGTAGTGGCCGCTGTCGCCGTCATGCTGATACTGCAGGAACGGGTAGTGCCCCCGCCGTCCCGCGATCGTGACCAGGTACTTCTGCTGGTACAGCGCTCCGCCGAGCGTCAGCTTGACGGTGAGCTCCTTGGTGTCCGCAGGGGCGGATTCGTTCACGAGCGTGATCTTGTGCCGATCGTCGGCGTTGTCCTGCCACAGATAGGCGCGGAAGTGGACCGATCCACCGCCTGTCGCACCGACAAAGATCTCGAACCGGTCGACGCCGCGACTTGCGTCGTAGTCTTCGAAGAACAACTCAGTGCCCACCGAGTAGTCAGCGCCGGAGATGAAGGCGGCGAGACCGTCGTCGAATCCCGGGTACTGCGACAGGTCCTGGAGTGACGTGCTCGATCCCGGAGCGCGGACGGAGTTCGCGTGGGCTGTCAGCTTGTGCCCGGCCAGGTCCGCGTGACACCCGATGCAGGCGCTCGAGCCCACATGGGTGGCCGCGGCGGAGGGCGAGCTGCTCAACACGATTCGGTTGTCGCTCGCCGCGAGGTAGCTCGACTTCGTGGCGATGCGACACTGCGCGCCACCCGGCAGGTGCTCGGAGTCGCCGGCAGCCGGCGCCGCCCACAGGAAGTAGTCCCCGTCGGCAACGCCTGCGAACGAGAACGCGCCGGTACCATCGGTCACCGCGGCTCGGACGCTCTCCGATCCGACGAGATCCTCGAGAGGCTCGTCGTACGCTTCGGCCTCGCCGTCGAGCAATTGAGCGTGCACGATCGTACTCTCGTCGATGGCATCCGCGGGGACGAGGTAGACCGTGGCGTTCGCGAGCGCCTGCCCGCCCGCGCCCACGACACTGCCGGACACGTGCTGCGAAGCGTCGGAGTCGGCATCGCCGCCACCGGACTGGCATCCGGCCAGCACCCACATCACGGCCAAGACGATCATCACTCCGTCGATCGCTCTCTCGTATCTTGCTCCCGCGAGTCTCATGGCCAGAAATCCGGTCATCGATGACAGAACCTGCAGGCGTCGCCGTTGTCGACGTGCGGAGGCGGAAAATGACACTCCCGGCACTGGGCTTCGGTTGCGAAGCGGTGCGCGGCGTTCGCTGGCAAGGGCTGCGCCGCATCGTGCGACGGCGTGCTGAAGTGGCACACGGCGCAGTCGTTCCCGCGGCCCAGCGGCAGGTGACAGCCCAGGCAGTGCGAGTTTCTCGTGCCTCCGAACGCGCTCCGATGACTCCTCGGGCGCTCGCGGCTGTGGCATCGGTCGCACGTGTCCCGGGTATGGCAGACGGCGCAGCGTGATCGATCCATTCCCGCGAGGAGCCCGTGCCCACGACCTCTCCAGTGCTGATTGTGGTCGCGCGGACGCTGGGTCAGGTGGCAGTCGTCGCAGCTGCCCTGCGTGTGGCACAGCGAGCACTGATCGACCGTCGCATCACCCCCGGCCACGCGCCAGCGCTCTCCGTGCGCGGCCATGAACGCGGTGTCATGGGTTCGCGGACGCACCTGCCGGTCGAGCTGCTGGTGACACGTCGAGCACTTCTCGGGCTCCGACATCGTGCGGCGATGGCAGTCGACACAGTCCTGCATGCGCATCTTCACGTCCGACCAGATAGCCGCCGAGCTCGCCACATCCTCATGGCATTCCCGGCAGGACACCTTGCCATTCGACGTATGGGCCGCGTGTGCGAGGATGATCTCCTCGCGTTGTCGGCCGGCGTGCGCCCAGCGGCCCTCTCCAGCGTGGAAATACGCCGCGAGCAGATCGTTGTCGCCGGGCTCGTTGTGACAGTCGGCGCAGTCGTCGTGGAGCGGGAACGTCGGCAGCCCGGCGCTGTCCTCGAAGTCGTGGCAGTCCTCGCATTCCAACGCCTCCTGGCCGAGGTGCACGTCATGGGGGTAATCGGTCACTCGGCGGCCGTGGCGAAGCACGTCGACGATCACCTGGCAACCGACTAGCGCGCAGACTACCGAGCACGCGACGGTTGCACGCCTGGCGTAGGCGAGCAGCGCCCCGGTCTTCCGTCTTGGTATCGATGGGTGTGTCATCAGAATCGATACCGAATCCCTGCCTCGAACGAGTGGGTCGTTCCGTCGTCGGCGTCCTCGGCGACGTACCTTCCCGTAATCGCGACGGACTCCGTCGGCGCGTACTCGACCCGGGCGAACAGCGATCGGACGTGATCGCGCTCTTCGAACGTGTAGCGGTCTTCCTGGTACAGCGCGTAACCGCTGCCGACATCGACGCTGAGCGTCTCCGTGATCTCGAGTCGCCAGTCGGCCTCGACCTCCCAGAAGCGGTCACCATCCGCCGCGAAGAGATTGGCGACGAGTGTCAGCGGTGCGCGCGCGAGCGGCCACTCCGCGAAGGTCGTCGTAAGGTAGTACCGTTCGAAATCGTGATTGAAGGGTCCCGCGTCGCGCTGTCGATCCATGCGGCGGATCGCGATGCCGGCGCCGACGTTCCAGTTCTCGGTGACGCACCAATCCGTATCCGCGCGCAGCTCGTGGAACGGGTGGTAGCTGCGGAGTACCGAGTAGTAGAGATCGAGCTCGGTCGACAGCGCATTCTGGGTCGCGAACAGGGATCGATAGTCGAGGGAGGTCCGCCATGTGCCCGACGGCGACTGGACGGTCAGCCTCGCGCTCGTGTCTCGCGATCTGCCATTCAGGTTGCTGTACGCACCGTAGAGGTGCACGAGCCCCCCGAGCAGATTCTGGCGCAGCTCGAGACCGAGCAGATCGTCGCTCGCAGAAGCGCGGGACGAGTCGTCGACCCACAGCTGCTCGTAGACGTCCTCGAGGTGCGTGTACGACGCTGTCAAACGGGTCGACGCGAACGGTCGTACGTCGAGCCCCAGTCCGACGACGCTGTCGTCGCGCCGCGACGACTCGCTCACGTGCCACGGAATGCCGCCGTAGAGCGCCATGCGCGTCCGCAAGACCTACTCCAGCTCTCGGCTCTGCAGATGGATGCCGTCCATACGGACGATCTCCGGTACTTCCTCGAGCCACTGGCGACCGACTCGAGCGACATCGAACAGTGGCACGCCCGGTCGCAGCTCGACGTAGGCCGAATCCAGGAGCGTGTAGTAGCGGCCCTCCGTGTCGCGAAGGGAGGGGTGCGCATCCGGGTTGTCGAAGCCGTCCAGGTCCTGCGCCAGATACAGCGACACGTGTCCGGCAATCCAGCGCGTCCGGGCCTCGCCGAAGGAGAAGGAGAGCACCTCCCGCAGATCCTGGTCGCGCCGCTCCGAGTCGGCGCGGTAGCTGTAGCGCAAGTCGAGATAGCCGTCGAGAAACCAGCTCGACTCCTGCTCGCTCGATGAGGGCGGCACTTCCTGAGACCGCCCGCCGACGGTGACGGCCAGCCCGAGCAGCAAGGCGCCCCCCGCGACTCGCCGCCCCGCCGGATCGCGTCTGCCGCCGAAGCTGACCCGCGACGCCGCAGGCTGCTCGTGGGTCTGCGAAGCTGGGACTTTCTCTATCGTGCGCATGAAGAAACGTCGGTATTCGTCGCGCGCCTCGAGCCCCGTATCGAGTCGCGCGCACGTCGTCGCGACTCCGCCCGCAACCGTCTACGAGCGCGCCAGTTCGTCCAGGACCGCGCGCAGCTTCTTGGAGTCGAACGGTTTGGAGATGAAGTCGTCCATCCCCGCCTCCCGGCAGGTCTCCTCATCCGCCACCATGGCATTGGCGGTCAATGCGACGATCGCAATGTGCGCACCGGTGCCGGCCTCGAGATAGCGAATCGCCCGAGTCGCGTCGAGCCCTCCCATCACGGGCATGTCCATGTCCATGAGCACGAAGTCGAACGACTCCTTCCCGACCGCCTCGACCGCCAGTGCGCCGTTTTCCGCGATGACGACGTCGTGCCCCAACTTCTCCAACATGCGCACCGCGACCCGCTGATTCACGCGGTTGTCCTCGGCCAGCAGGATTCGCAGGCGCTGGTCCTCCGCTACCGGCTGCTGAAGGGACGACTTCTCCTTCGGCGCGGCGTCCGCGTCGTTATTCGGGGCCGACATGCCGAGGACGTCGAGAATCGCCTCCAGGAGCTCCGTCCGCGAGACCGGCTTGCTGAGACGCGCGCAGATGCCCAGATCGCGGAGCACTCCGGGCTCCGCCACGGCATCGCTCGACGTCAACATCAGGACGCGCTGGTCGTTCGTCGCGACCGCGCGGAGCCTGCGCGCGACTTCGAGTCCGTCCATCCCCGGCATGTGGTAGTCGAGAATGATGAAGGCGTAGTCCTCGCCCTCCTCCTGCGCGCGGCGGAACTGCTCGATCGCCTCCGGTCCCGATTCGACGACCTGCGGCGTCATGCCCCAATGCGCCAGCGTATCCTGGAGCACGCGCCGATTGGTCGCGTTGTCGTCGACGACGAGGACCTTCAATCCCTCCAGAGGCACGGGCACGCGCGGGGTGGAGCGACACGCACCGGTCGCGGCCAGCGGGAATCGCGGCTTGAAGTAGAACGTCGAGCCCTTGCCGACCTCGCTTTCGACTCCGAGCTCGCCTCCTATGAACTCCACGAGCCTCGAGACGATGGCCAGACCCAACCCCGTCCCGCCGAATTCGCGTGTCGTGGAGGAATCGGCCTGCGAAAACTCCTCGAGAACCGTGTCGATCTTGTCCTCGGGAATCCCGATGCCGGTGTCTCGAACGCGGACGTGCAGTCGCGTATGCGTCTTCGAGGTCGAGACGGTGTCGATCCGGAGCACGACCTCTCCTTGAGCCGTGAACTTGATCGCGTTGGCGAGCAGGTTGGTGAGGATCTGACGCAGTCGGGCCGGATCCCCCACGACTCGATCCGCAACCGAGTGGTGCACATCGCAGATCAGCTCGAGACCTTTCGCGTGCGCCCCGACGGCAAGTGCCTTGATCACGCTCGAGACGGTGTCGCGGAGACTGAATTCGATGGCCTCGAGTACGAGCTTCCCGGCCTCGATCTTCGAGAAATCCAGGATGTCGTCGATGATGGCCAGAAGCGCGAGGGCCGACTCGTGCACCGTCTCGAGATACTCGCGCGTCTCGGTCGACAGGTCCGTCGCGAGCGCCAACTCCGCCATGCCGATGACCCCGTTCATCGGCGTGCGAATCTCGTGGCTCATGGTGGCCAGGAACTCGCTCTTCGTCTTGCTGGCGGCCTCGGCTGCCTGCATCGCGAGCTGCAGCTCCGCGGTGCGCTCTTCGACGAGACGCTCGAGGTTCTCGCGGTATTCCGTCAGAACGGAGTCACGCTCCGAGATGCCCCCGAGCAGATCATCGAAACAGGCGAGCAGCGCGTCGACCTCGTTCTGCGATCGAAGCGGCTCAGTGCCGTCTGTCTCGGAAGTGGGAGGCTCCTCCGGTTGCGAGTCCGATCCGGCTGGCGTCTCGGTCGCGCCACCGTCCGTTCCTGTCAGTAGCCCGTGCCGCCGCCTCAGCTCCCCCGCCATGACTCGAGCCTGGGCGGTTCGAACCATGACGGACCGCGTCGCGGACTGCACCGGCTCGACGATCACACGCCGCAGGACGGAAAGGAGAATCACGGCGCCGAGCGCGACCGCCGCGGCGAGGCACAGGAAAATCAGGCGCGAGAACGTGGCGGCGGCCCGATCCGACTCCTCGGTGCTGATCACGACGCTCGCGACGCCGAGCACCTCACCTACACGAGCCGTCTCGTGACATTCGAGGCAACTCGCAGCGGCTTGCATCGGATAGGCGTAGCGGATGACGTGCTCGCGCTCGTCCGCCAACAGTACCTCGTGTCCGCTCGCGAACGCCTGACTCTCGAACGCGTCGATCGGATGACCGAGCAGGCGCTCGCCGTACTCCTCGACGACGTTGGCGCCGCGAATCGAGTGCGCGTGCTTCAGATCCGATCGCTCGCGCAGGTGACCGAGGAAGATCTCGAGCCCCTCCATGTCGCCCGTCTCGCCGAAGGTCGCCATCGCCTGAGCGATGCTCCGCGCGGCGATCTTGACTGCCGCGGCCTGCTCGGCGTGTGCCCTTCTCGTGTACTCGCCGGACAGGAACACGCCGGTCGCACTCAACACGAGAACGAGACTCGATACCGTGATCAGGACGATTTTCGTGCCGATTTTCACGTCGCTATCAGGACGGAAGCCCCATCGGCCGAGTGCAGACCGAGATGTTGCCCCGGCGCAAACTCAGCCACACCGTGGCCTGGAAGTGGCGGTAACGCCCATCTGAGCACTCAAACGAGCTCTGACTTCATCGTCTCCGCACCCCCTCGATCTTCATCGCGAATGGCGGAAGACTCGGCCGAGAGTCCGGGCCGCGCAGATAACGGCCGAGAACGAGTCACGACGTGGCAATAACGACGACGTTCGACAGAGCGCCGGGGTCAAACGACACGAACCCCACGCGGTGGCGTGTATCGCCAGCGCACTCGTGTTCGCGGCGCGGCGTCAGCGCCGAATCCGGGAGTCGGCATGACGACGCACGACGTTACAGCCCTGATACGCTCGCCGTGCCTCCCGCGACATATAGTCCTGACATGAAGGAGGTACTGCCATGTTCTTGATGTCCACTCCCAACAGCTCCACCGCGTGGCTCCCACTGCTCGCGATCGCCGGGATCCTCTCAGCGGGTCCGCTGGCACGCTGCGACCAGGAAGTCCTCAACGTCAAGGCACAGAAGCCGCACTCGTTTCTCTGGTGGCTTGCGCGGGCTGAAGAGGAAGCGATGCGCTGGGGCAATCCACAGCAGGGGGCCTATTCCCTGGCCGAGATCGCGAGAGTGCTTGCCGATCACGACAAACTCGACGAGGCGCTCGCCATGGCACGGCGAGTCGAGCATAGGCCCGCCCTTCTTTCAGCGCGCTATCGCATCGCCGCAGCTCATGTGCGGAACGGCGAGCTGGAGGCGGCACGTGCGCTCGCGGTCACGCCCCTTGCACCCGGCGAGCGCGTGGAACCGGACGCATGTGTAGAGATAGCGTGCCGCACCGCCCTCGCCCTGGCAGAAGGTGGCCATGTCGAGGAGGCGCTGAAGATAGCGCGTACGTTGGGGGATTCTCGCAAGGAGTGTGGTGGTGAGAAGTGCGAGCCGGCGAAGATCGCCAGCGCCCGCGCCAGGATACATGCAGCTCTGGCACTCACCCATGCGCTGGCCGGCCGCCTCGAGCCCTACGTCGTCAGCATCGACACGGCCGAGGCCCATGCCCTGAGCATACCAGGCGACATCGACGCGATGTGGGCGGAGCTCCTGTCAAGTGAACGTCGGCCCGGAGTTCCGACAGACCCGAACCCGATCAACGCGATCTACAAGGGCGATGCCCTGAGGAGCGTCGCCGTCGCACGTGCCAGGGCCGAGGATCTGGAAGGGGCCCGGAGGGCGCTCGATGCCTTCTCCCCCGGCCGTCGCCGAGACGCCAGTCATCGATTCTCGTCGAGGCGCTGGTCCGGGCAGGCGACGTCGAAGCTGCACAGAAGATGGCAGCAGCAATCACCACGAGAGATCACCGCGAGCTTGCCTTCCTCGGGATCGTCGAAGCGCTGGCGAAGGCCGGCGATCTCGAGGCCGCCAAGACGCTCGCTGAGAGAATCGATGACACGGCCAATCGCACCATTGCCGACATGCACGTTGCGGCCGCCACGCACAGGCAGGGAAGGAGCGTGGACTTCGATGCGATCCTCACTGTGCCACGAGGCAACTCCTCGAGAGCTGAGGCCCGCACACGAGAGCGCCTGGCACGGGGGCTCCCTCCCGGCACGAAGACACGTCGCCCGGCCACGTCGGCTCCCCGTCGACTCCGGGCCAAGACGTACCGCGCACTCGCCCGCGTCCAAGCCGCGGTTCGCGATCCTCTGAAGCTCGTCTCGTGGATCGAGGCCCTTGCCGATCCGCACGCTCGTTATCAGGCCAGCCTTGGCGCCGCGGAAGGCTATGCTGCGCGACGTGAGTGAACGCGGAGACCCATGTGCCGCCCCGCGCTCGAAGCCCCTCCTCTACTCGAAATCGCGGAGCTGCCGACCGGTGATCCTCAGCGCCCACGCATACCGACACGGCGCTGCGGCCGGAAGGGCTACCGATAGACCTCGATCGGAGTGCTCGAACTTCAGAGCGCCGGCCCGACCGAGGAGTTCCACCTTCTCGATCGTGGCGCCGGACTCGGCCGTCTTGGCCAGCGCGCCGAGGTGTAGACGACCATCTTCGGGCCACGCCATGAAGAACGCGTAGACCCGGGAGTCGCCCTTGGCCGTGTAGCGGAAGTCCCGCGACGTGTAACCGGTCGCCGTTTCCTTGAAGTGGCCCCCGCCGCCCTTCGTGGGGCCTTCGCCGTAGGTCACCCACGGGCGGGTTTCGTAGATCCCCTCCCCGTTGACCTTCATCCACCGGCCCATCGCATCCAGGAAGGCCATCTCGTCGTCGTCCAGCGAGCCGTCCGGATGCAGCGGCAGGTTCAGCAGGAGGTTGCCGTTCTTGCTCACGATGTCGATCAGCATGTGAGCGATGTGAGCAGGCGTCTTGTACTTCGTGCCCACGCGATAGTACCAGCCGCCGATGCAGGTATCCGTCTGCCACGGCAACTCACGCAGCTCGCTGGCTCGCCCACGTTCGATATCTTGCACGCACGTGCCATCGCGAAAGACGCCGGTTCCCGCGCCCTGGCCCCACTTCTTGATGCACATGGCCGCGTCGTTTCTGCCGTCGTGCCACTTCGTGTTGGCGTTGTAGTAGTGGGCCACGAGCCGCCGGCCGACCCGCCCCTCGTCGAAGGGATAGCCGCCGTCGAAGTACATCAGGTCGGGCTGGTATTGGTCGATGAGGTCCTTGACCCGCGAGTACCAGGCCAGCTTCCACGCCTCGGGCGGACTCTTCGGATAGCGCGGTGACTCCGGGAAGGGAGCGTGGTAGAGCGCCTGATACTTCGGATCGGCGCCGTCGTAGCGCACGCCGGCCAGGGGGCCTTTCTTGTCCGCGCCGTGGCTCGTCTGCAGCCAACTGTAGGTCCGGGCCAGGTGAGTGGTCACGCCGTACCGGATCTCATGCCGCGCTGCCGCGCCGCGAAACTCGCCGACCAAGTCGCGTCTCGGCCCCTTGTTGACCGAGTTCCACTCGTGGTGCTTCGAGTTCCAGAGGTCGAAGTTGTCGTGGTGCACGGCCAAGAGCACCACGTACTTCGCACCGGCCTGCTTGTACAGGCCGACCAACCTGTCGAAGTCGAGCTTCTTCGGATCGAACCTCGCGATCAGATCCTTGTAGCCGAACCTGGACGGATGGCCGTAGGTCTTTACGTGATGCTCGTACTGCCGATGGCCCTGCAGGTACATGTGCCGGGCATACCAGTCGCCCTGCATGGGCACGCACTGCGGCCCGATGATGGCCCAGATGCCGAACTTCGCATCGCGAAACCACTCGGGGCATTCGTACTCGTCGAGCGACTCCCAGGTTCCTTCGAACCGGCCTTGCTGCATCGGATAAGCAGACCAGTCACGAACGGGCTTCGCGCCATCGTCAGCGTGGCCGATGGCAGCGAGCGAGATGCCGAGAGACACGGCCAACGGCCCCAGCAGAAGACTGAGCGCTCTGTGGGCATTCATGTCTAGTACGCGTGCTCCTTCACCACCTCCATCGCGATCTCGGCCCACTCCCAGAGCCGC
>CAYMRB010000077.1:0-27808 GCA_964392615.1 uncultured Planctomycetia bacterium
GGAGCCTCCGCCGCCGTCTCGGTTCTTGCCCGTCCCGCCCCCTTGAGATCCCGCCACCGCTGTCCGATAATGCGCGCGGCCTCCCCCCCCTCGCGAAGTGGAGACGCGTTCATGTTCAGTGGATCACACGTTGCGCTTATCACCCCTCTCCGGAACGGGAAGGTCGATGTCGAGCGGCTCGAGGACCTCGTCGAGTTCCACATCGAAGCCGGCACGAACGGCATCGTGCCCTGCGGGACCACGGGCGAGTCCGCGACCTTCGACCACGCCGAGCACGAGCTGGTGATCGAGGCCGTCGTGAACAAGGTGGCGGGTCGCGTTCCGGTCATCGCGGGAACCGGCTCGAACGCGACCTCCGAGGCGATCCGACTGACGCGCTTCGCCCGCGAAGTCGGGGCCGACGCGGCGCTCGTCATCACGCCGTACTACAACAAGCCGACGCAGGACGGCCTGTATCGCCACTACGCCGAGATCGCGGCGTCGGCGGACCTCCCGCTCATCCTCTACAATGTCCCGTCCCGCACGAGCATCGACCTGCTTCCCGCGACCATCGCTCGTCTCGCCGAGATGCCGACGATCGTCGGCATCAAGGAAGCGTCCGGATCGATCGATCGATCGGTCGAGATTCTGCGGGCATGCGATATCGAGGTGCTCTCGGGCGATGATGCGCTGACCTTGCCGCTCATGGCGGTCGGCGCGGTGGGGGTCATCTCCGTTGCGGCGAACGTCGCACCGCAAGCGATGGTCGACCTCGTCGACCTCGCGAGGGACGGCGACTTCCAAGCAGCCTGCAAGCTCCACTACCGCCTGTATCCGCTGTTCAAGGCGATGTTCGTCGAGACGAACCCGATTCCGGTCAAGGCCGCTGCCGCGATGATGGGGCTCTGCGGCCCGGAGATTCGCCTGCCGCTCACCGAGCTCTCCGCCGAGAATCGCGAGGTCGTCGCGCACGCGCTGAGCGAACTCGAGCTGTACTCGCCAAGCTGATTCGAGCGTCGAGCGCGGGCTGCTAGTCGTCCCGCTTCGGGAAGAACAGCCTGCGGCCCAGGTGCGGCTTGTAGTCGCTCCAGCGTCCCGACGGGGTCGCTTCGCCGCTGAACTGCTCGAATTCGGCCTCGATCGAATCGAACGACGCCAGCTTGGCGTCGAGGTTGTCGAGGTAGTGGAACACGATCGCCTCGCGGGTCATCGGCAGCTTCAGTGCGCCGTACTCGGGAATCCCGTGGTGGCTGGCGATCAGGTGCTCGAGCTCCAGGAGGAGCGCCGGCGGGAAGCCCTCGATCGTCGCGGCCTTCTCCCGCACGATCGACATGCCGATCGCGATGTGCCCGAGGAGCTGGCCTTCCTCGGTGTAGGAGAAGTTCGTCGTGTACGAGAGCTCGCGGATCTTGCCGAGGTCGTGGATGATCGCCGCGGCGACGAGCAGATCGCGGTCGAGCGCCGGATAGAGCGCTGCGACGCTCTTGCCCAGGGCGATCAACGACAGGATGTGCTCGAGCAGCCCGCCCACCCACGCGTGGTGGAGGCTCTTGCCCGCCGGGCAGCGCGACAGGCCGGACGCGGTCTCGCGGTCATCGAGGAGGCGGATCAACAGCTGCCGCAGCGGCGTGCGCTCGACCGCCTCGACCTCGCGGCGCAGCTCGGCCAGCATCTCGTCGAGGTCGCGGTTGGAGATCGGCAGAAAGTCGCCGAAGTCGATCCCCTCGGCCTCGACTCGCGAGATCGAGTCGACGATCAGCTGCGGATGCTGCTGAAACTCCTCAACTCGGCCGTCGACCAACACGAAATCATCCACCGAGAACGACCGGTAAAGGTCCTCGGTCGCCTCCCAGCGCACCGCCCGGATCGATCCGGTGCGGTCGCGTAGATTCAGCTGGATGAAGAACTTCTGATTCCGCGTCTGCTTGAAGTTCGATGTCTCGACCAAGAAGACCGTGCCGCGCACACGGTCGCCCTTGCGGAGTCGGGATACCCAAGCGCGATCGTCGGACGTGTGAGGTGTGGTCGGTGGGGCTGGTTCCATGGCCCGGTATCTTACCGAGCGTTTCCGCACGCGAAAACCGAAAAGGTCATCCCGCGCTCGGGCCTTTCTACACAAGCAGTTAGGAACATCTCTTGTGAGTGTTAGCGCGCGGCCGGTACAATCGGGGCTGCCGAGAGAAAGCGAACAGAATATCCTTCCCTGTCTGATGCCAGCCGCTGGCTGGTAAGCGGCACGAAGCTCCTCGTCACCGCCGACGTCGCGCCGCGATGGTCGGCCTCAACACATCGCCTTCCCATCTTCAAGAGCATGACTCCGATGACCTTGACCTCGAGGTCGAGAGATCCTCGTCCGCACTCAGCGTCTATCGTCGCCTGTCTTGTCGGCCTTGCCCTCCTGTGCCCCTGGGGCCTGGTAGCTCAGGATCCGGCCACTCGTGACGACGGGTCGCTTCCGAAGATCGACGTCGCGCAGGAGAAGGACGCCGGCGCGAACGGCGAGAAGGACGCTCAGGGCGACAACCAGGGCAAGACAAAGTCCGGCTCCATCCGCGGCTTTGACCGCGGCGACCCGAGGGCGGGGCGTCAGGTCGACCTCGTGCAGCTCCGGAACCTGGCGGCGCAGACGGGGCGGGTCGTCGAGACCGGCGGTAACTCCGTTCGCCTCGAGTACCGCGGCGGCTCGAAGACGGTCCTCAAGAAGGATATCGAGACGGTTCACTTCTGGGAGGAGCGCCGCGCCGAGCAGCGCCTCGACACGGACCTCGTCGTCCTGAAGGACACCGGCCACGAGGTCCGCGGCAAGGTCCGCGAGACGAGCACGGCCGTCGAGGTCACGCTCGCAAACGGTGCGCGCGCCGTCTACGACCGCACGCGTGTCGCGCGGGTCGTGTACAAGGACCAGCTCCTGACGCAGCAGTCGCGGTACTACACGAAGGAGCTCGCCCAGCAGATGGACGAGGCGATCGCGGCGCTCGGCCGTGCGACGAAGTCCGAGGCCCTGCGCGCTCAGGAGGAGTTCCTGGTCGGCTGCGGCATCTTCGCGATCGGCAAGGTCCGTGCCGCGCGCCAGGCCGTGCCGCCGGAGAGCGCAGCGACCGACGCGACGCAGGCCCTCGATCGGATCATTCGCGCCTATCGTCTGCGGGAGCTCGTCTCGACGGAGATGGAGAAGGTCGAGCCGTCGATCTACGCGGATCTGACGTACGGCTCCGAAGTGGTTCGCGACTCGCTCCTGCGCGTCGTGTTCCCGCGCTTCAGCGACGAGTCCGTCGACCTCGCGCTCTTCCTGATCTCGGATCCCGCCGAGAGCGTGCGTATTCGCGGGCTCGCGGTCGAGTTCCTGCGGCGCATGCACCACAACCGCGCCCTGGTCGATCTGCACAACGCGAACGTCGAGACCAACCGCGAGCTCAGCTTCGTCGCGGCCTTGGCTCTCGCGCGCAATCGGATCTTCTTCGGCGTGCCGACTCTTCTCGGCGCCCTCGGCCTCGACGGCAAGCGCAACGAGGAGCTGCGCGCCGTCGCCGCGCAGGTGCTGCGGCAGTCGACGGGGTTCGATGCGGG
Source organism: uncultured Planctomycetia bacterium (assembly GCA_964392615.1). GTDB lineage: Bacteria > Planctomycetota > UBA8108 > UBA8108 > UBA8108 > CAYMRB01. Next base: position 3,547 of record CAYMRB010000077.1, read on the forward strand.
ATTCCGCGCCGCCGGCACGCCGGACGCCCGCGCCAAGGCGATCGACCGCTGGCGAGATTGGTGGTCGAAGAACGAGGCGGAGCTGGTGCGCGGCTCCTACCTCGTGCTGCAGAAGCGTGCCGTGCTCACCGCTGCACGACGCGACGCGATCGAGCTCTGGAAGACGGCCCACAAGCTGCTCGCGGACGAGAAGTTCGGCCAGGGCGAAGCCTATTTGCGCAAGGCCGTCGAGATCGATCCGACGTTCGCGCGGGGCCTGTTGAGCCTGGCGATCCTGTTGTACTCGCACGACGGGGGGCCGCCTCTGCCGCCGGAGGCGCCGGAGGAGGTACGCGAGCAGCGCGAAGAGCTGCGCCTGGCGCGGGTCGAGGAGGCGGAGCGCGTCTTGCGCGGAATGACCGATCAGGTGTTGCCCGATCTCGAGACCGAGGACCGCTTCAGAATCCACTTCGAGCTCGGCAACGTGCTGCTTCTGCGCAGCAATCCCTCCGAGGCGCTCGACGAGTTCGAGACGGCCTTCGCGCTCGATTCCACGAGTCTGCGCTCCGTCCTGGGGGCCGCCGAGTGCCATTGGCAGCTGGCGACGCGACGCAACGAGCTGACCACGCCCGAGCGCCGCATCGAAGCCCAGGCGGCACTGCGGAGCTACGAGAAGAGCATCGAGCTGCTGCGAGCACGTCTGCGGAGCATCCGCGTCCTCGGCGTCGACGAGCTACCGGACCTCGACGCGCTGCCGTTCCGGCGCGGCGAGCACAACCGCAACGTGCTGACGATCCGGCGCGAGTTGGAGCGCCGCGGCGTCCGCTTGCGAATGCGCATCGCAAGGGCCTACACGTTCAAGGGCGATCGCATCGGCGCGATCAAGGCCCTGAAGGAAGGGCTCGACGACCTCGAGGCGAGCTTCGAGCTCGAGGATGCCAACCAGCTCGAGGCCGAGCTGCGGACGTTCCTTGCCAGGTGCTACGAGGTCCAGGGCGAGAACGCTCTCGCGCTGGCCGAGTACGCGAAGGTCATCCGCGAGCTCGATCCGAACAACGCCGTGTGTCGCCGCGGGATCGGGCGGCTCGAGCGCAAGGGGCTGCGCCGCGAGCGCGCGGAATCCAGCGACGGTGCGGGGCCTCGCGTGTCGAGGGATTGATCGCGGGGCGATTCCGACCTCAGTCCCGGAAGTGCACCGACTCGAGCTCGACCGCGGCGACGAGGCGGTCGTCGACGAAGATCTCGCGCCGCACCTCGCCCACATCCGGTGCGAGCCAGACGAAGCACTTGCCGTCACGCGCGTTGGCGCCCTCGGGTTGGACGCGGCGTTGCGTGCGGACCTTGAGGCACCGAGCGAACTCTCGACCGTCCTGCAGGCGAACGTGCTGGTCGTACGCGACGAGCTCGCTTCCACACGGCTGACCGCGGTCGTCGTACTGCGCGATCGGTAGATCGCGCTCCGCCTTCGCGTCGGCTCGGACCGGCAGTCGGAAGGTCGCGTCGCCGCGTTGCCGCACGACCCACGGGCCATCGCGTCGCCAGGTCTCCTCCTCGCGCAGGTCTCCCTCCGTCCAGGTCACACGCCACGCGTCGTCGCCTTGCGGATCCGGTTCGACACCCACCTGGACCGTGTGCGCGCCGGCGGGGCCGCGGACCGTATAACGCCACGACCCGACGCGGTCGAGCGGGAGGAAGTCCTCGAACGCGGCGAACAGCCGAGCGAACTCCGCGGCCGTGTCCTGCGGCAGCTCGCCGCCGGCGTCTCGGTAGCTCTTCCAGGCTTCGTAGGCCGAGGCGGGGCGGCCCGCCTCGAGCTCGAGCCGACCGAGCGAGAGGTAGAGCTCGCGGCGGTCGCGGCCGCGATTCGCGTCCTTCCATGCCTCGATCCAGCGCACGTAGACGGAGCGAGCGGCCGCGATCTCGTCGAGCTCGACGTGGGTCGTCGCCAGAAGGGCGATCGTCTCGACGGGTACCGGCTGGCTCGCTGCCCCGAAGGCGGCGATGGTCTGGACGAGCTCGCTGCGCGCCGCGGCATAGCGCCTGTCGCGGAAGTGCGCGGCGGCGACCGCAGCGCGTGCGTGCGCCTCGAGGTCGCGGTCTGCGGCCGTCGGGCGCTCGATCGCGCTGACGCATGCGATGACCTCGGCGTGTTCACCGCGGCTTGCGCGATAGCGGGCGAGTCTGCGGTTGACGTCGTCCGGTCGCTCACCGACGGCGACCTCGGACAGGACCGGGTACGCGCCGGCTTCGTCGCCCCGCGCGAGAAGCGATAGGCCGAGCCATAGCGGCAGACCGTCATAGAGGTCGCGGGACGCCGCGGGCACGGCTCGGAACGCCGCGATCGCATCCGCATGTCGTCCGCGGTGGTGGTGCACGGCGCCGCGGACGAAGAACAGGAACTCGCGCTCCGCCGGGGCGAGGGGGCGCGGATCGATGCGAGCGACCAGGCCGGCGAGTCGCTTCCAGTCGCGTTCTCTCAGGAGATCGTTGACCGCGCGCAGCTCGGCAACCATGCGATGGCGTCGCGCTTCGGCCTGGATCCGTGCGATGCGGGCGCGCAGTGCCTCGCGGCGCGACTGCTGGCGCGTCAGCGACGCGGCGCGCTCGAGCGTCTCGATCGCGCGCACTACGTACTTCGGTCCGCGGCCGTCGAGGATCGCGGTGGCGCGCGATTCCAGGAATCGCGACCGCGTTTCGTTCACCTGATCGACGAGCGCGGTGACCTCGGGGTGCGGCCCGTTCTGATCGCTGTAGTCCTCGAGAACCGCCAGCGCCCCCCGCGCGTCCTTGGCGGCGATGAGCCGGCGGGCCTCCTCGAGCGTCGCGGCGAGTCTCTCGGCTTGCCGATCTCGCTCGCGCTTCTGCCGCGAATTCGCGACGAACGTCATGATCGCCGGGTCGGCGGTACCGCTGGTCTCGAGATAGCGCTCGATGGCGCTGGCGATCTCCTCCTGCGTCGCGGCGGGCACCTCATCGCACAGGTCGACAAGGTAGTGAAATACCGGCAACGCCTCGGCCGAGCGGTGCTCGCCGGCGACGGCGAGCACCTTGGCAACGGACTGTGTGTTGAGACCGTTGACGCCCTCCCACGCCTGCGCTTCGAGGAGGCGGTGACGCCAGCCCCCGGGGCGGAGCTTCTCACAGTCGCGGACCATCTCCAGCGCGCGGGTATGGTTCTCCTGGCGATAGAGCGAGAACGCGCGCCAGAAGCTCGCGTCGTAATCGCCGGGATGCAGCTCGAGCGATGATCGGAACGCGATGTTCGCGCTCAGGAAGAGGTCGCGCGATTCGCGTCGTACCCGGTCGCTGACGCCGCCAGCGCGGAACGTCCGATCGTCGAGGAGGTCGCGGCCGGACTCGACGAGGCAGCGTCCTCGCAGATGCCACGCCTGCGCGAGCTCTTCGGGCTCGAGCAGCTCGCGAGAGATCGCGAGCTCGAGATCCGAGAGCGCCGCGCCGAGCTTGCGCAGCGCGAGGAGCGAACGCGCTCGGCCCAGGTAGGCCGGGCCCCATTCGGGCGCGGCGTCGATGACGTCGGTGTAGGCGATGCGCGCCCGCGTCCACCTGCCGGAGTCGAGGGCTGACGCACCTCGCTCGAGCGCGTCGCGTTCGTGTTGGCCGAGACCGCCGCAACCCGCTCCGAGGAGGACGGTGATGACGGTGACGGCTGCGAGGTGGAGTCGGTCGCGGGAGGATGTCACACGAGGCCCCTGTCGTTGACGGTTGCGAGTAGTCGCGAATTGCCCGGTGGTTTCGGCGTCGTCGAGGTCAGTTCGAGAAGTGGACGGGGAACTCGAGACGCTGGCCGATGTCGCCTTCGCCCGAGCCCTGCTTCGAGACTTCGATCTCGACGAACGCGTCGGCCATGCTCAGCTCGCCGTCCCAGTCGGACGGCAGTTCGAAGAACACGACGCCACGGTACGAACGCATGTTCGGGCTGACCCGCACGCTGCGCAGGGACTTCGCGAGGTAGTCGCTCTCCAGCTCCTCGTTCGCGCTGCTGACGGACGACGCGACAAACGGTCCGGGAAGAAGCAGCAGGAAGCTCCAGAACGTGCGCCAGTGCGAGAAGGACACCTCGTCGATCACGTCGAGGGGGTCGGCCGCGCCGAGTCGTGTCCCGTCGCCGATGACGAGGCTGAGCTCCTCGCGGCGCAGGTCGAACGAAGCGTTCGACGCGGCGTCGAGCTCGACGAGCAGCTGGACCGGGATGTAGCGATATTCCGGCAGCTCGCGATCGAAGTGCTTCACCGCGTTGCGCTCGCCGGAGAGGTCGAGCACCGCGACGTGCAGTCCTTCGCGTTCGTGGTGCTGCAGATACGACGAGGCGGCTCCAGAGTCGATGAACGGACGCGCCTCGTACGAGGCACACCCTGCGACGAGGGTGAGGGCCGCACACAGGGCGAGGCAACGGGTGGACGATGGCAGCATGGCGATGTTCCTCCAGCGGTCGATCGACGTCCCGCAGCGGGTCCGCGGGACGCCAGCTCCAGCTTCGCACACAGCGGAGCGCCGAGCATGTGATTGCACTTGTCCCCAATATCGACCGGCATATAATCAGCGCTTTCGTGTTTGTGGGCAGGGGTCGCGAAGCGCGCGGAAAGCCCGGAGGAAAGTGCCGTGAAGATCCACGAGTACCAGGCCAAGGAAGTCCTGCGTCGGGCGGGAGTTCCGATACCGTCGGGCGATGTCGCCGCGACGGTCGACGAGGCCGTGGTGGTTGCCGAAAAGCTCGCTGCTGACGGAGCATCGCAGTGGGTCGTCAAGGCCCAGATTCATGCCGGTGGCCGCGGCAAGGGAGGCGGCGTCAAGCTCGCCGGCAGTATCGACGAGGTGCGCGAGCTCGCGACGAAGATCCTCGGCATGCGTCTCGTGACGCCCCAGAACGCTCCGGACGGCACGATCGTACGCCAGGTCTTGGTCACCGCCGCCTGCGACATCGCCAAGGAGTACTACGCGGGCATCGTGCTCGACCGAGAGCGCAACCTGCCGGTCCTGATGGTCTCCGCCGAGGGCGGCGTCGAGATCGAGACGGTCGCGGCGGAAAGCCCGGAGAAGATCTTCAAGGAGTGGTTCTGCCCGATCGGCGGACTCGCGGCCTTCCAGGGGCGCAAGCTCGCCCGCAAGCTCGACATGAGCGGCAAGAACGTCGCCAAGACGGCGTCGATCTTCACGAAGCTCGCCCGCTCGTTTCTCGACACCGACGCGAGCATCGCCGAGATCAATCCCCTCGTCGAGACGCCCGAGGGCGAGGTCGTCGCGCTGGACGCGAAGTTCGGCTTCGACGACAACGCGCTCTACCGCCAGCCTGCCGTCGTGGAGTACCGCGACCGGGACGAGGAGGATCCGCTCGAGGCGCGGGCGGCCGAGTTCGACCTGAGCTACATCAAGCTCGACGGCGAGATCGGCTGCATGGTCAACGGCGCCGGGCTCGCGATGTCGACGCTCGACATCATCAACTACTTCGGCGGCGAGCCGGCGAACTTCCTGGACGTCGGCGGCGGCGCGACGGCCGACAAGGTCACCGAGGCCTTCAAGATCATCCTCGAGGATTCGTCCGTGAAGGCGATCCTCGTCAACATCTTCGGCGGCATCATGAAATGTGACGTGATCGCCGAGGGCGTGATCGCGGCGGCGCGTGCCGCGCAGCTCAGCGTGCCGCTCGTCGTGCGGCTCGAGGGAACGAACGTCGAGAGGGGACGCGAGCTGCTCGAGAGCTCGGGAATCGACCTGATCGCCGCGTCCGGCCTGGCCGACGCCGCGAAGAAGGTCGTCGAGGCGAGCCGCGGCGCGGCAGGAGGTGTGTCGTGAGCATCCTGGTCGATAAGGACACGCGACTCTTGGTGCAGGGGCTGACGGGGAAGACCGGGACGTTCCACACGCGCCAGGCCGTCGAGTACGGCACGAATGTCGTCGCCGGCGTCACACCGGGGCGTGGTGGCGAGGACGTCGACGGGATTCCGGTCTTCGACACGGTCGAGGAAGCGGTCGAGAAGACCGGCGCGAACGCGTCCGTCGTCTACGTGCCGCCGCCGTTTGCGGCCGACGCGATCCTCGAGGCTGCGGATGCCGGCGTCGCGCTCGTCGTCGCGATCACGGAGGGCATTCCCGCGCTCGACATGTCGCGCGTCAAGGCGATCCTCGATCGGCGCTTCCCCGGAACGCGGCTCATCGGCCCGAACTGCCCGGGGATCATCACGCCCGGTGAGTGCAAGATCGGCATCATGCCGGGCTACATCCACACGCCCGGGCGCATCGGTGTGATCTCGCGCAGCGGCACGTTGACGTACGAGGCGGTCCACCAGCTCTCGGGGCTCGGTCTCGGTCAGTCGACGTGCATCGGGATCGGCGGCGACCCGGTCATCGGCACGTCGTTCGTCGACGCGCTGGGCCTGTTCGAGGAGGACGCCGACACGCAAGGCGTCGTGATGATCGGAGAGATCGGCGGCTCGGCCGAGGAGCAGGCCGCGGAGTTCATCCGCGATCGCATGTCGAAGCCGGTCGCGGCGTTCATCGCCGGGCGCAAGGCACCGCCCGGCAAGCGCATGGGACACGCCGGAGCGATCATCTCCGGCGGCAAGGGAACGGCGCAGGAGAAGATCGCCGCGCTCGAGGCGGCCGGCGTCGCGGTGGCTCCGACACCTGACCGGATGGGCGAAGCGCTCGCGGCGCAGTTGCGCTGATTGCCGGCCTGGCGTGCGAGCGTCGTCCCGATCAGCTCGACTTGCGTGCCGCCCGCTTGGCGGCGGACTTCTTGGCGGCGGGCTTCTTCGTCGAGCCGGCCTTCTTCGTCCTTGTCGTCTTCGTCGCCTTCTTGGCCGAGCTGCGCTTGCTCGATGAGCTCTTGGGCGGCTCTTCGGACGCGCTCTTCTTGCGCCCGCGGCGGGAACGTTCCAGCTTCTTCTCCTCGAACTCCTCCGCGGTGTACGGGACGCCGGTCGTCAGAAGTCGCTCGAAGTGGGCGAGGAAGTCCGGATCGGGATTCTCGATGGTCGAGTGGTTCAGCACGAAGTGCAGGAGCCGCAGCTTCTCGACGGATGCCTCGGGCAGCGTGTAGGCGATTTCCTCGGCGATGGAGCTCGAGTTGCGCAGGGCCTCGAGGAACGCTCGCTCCTGGCGGGTCATCTCGGAGCGCACGATGGATTCCGGATCGATGTTCGCGTCGACCAGCTTCTGGCGGTACTCCTGGCCCGGATACGGGTACGGCATGCGCTCGTCGAGCAGGTACTCGACCGTGACGCTGAGCTGGCCGGCGATGCGCCACAGGATATTGGCGCGGGGGGAATTCACGCCGGACTCGATTTTCGACAGAGCGCTCGGCGTGATGAGGCACGCCCGGGCGAGATCCTGCTGGGAAACCGAGCGATCGTGACGGAGGTTGAGGATCTTCCTACCGGTGTGCATCTGTAGACCTTTCCCGAGTGATTCGGTCGCCGAGGGTTGGCCGCGACCGTTCTCTCCGGGCCTTCTTTCCATTGCGGGGTCGGGTAGCCCGGGTGCTGTGGCTCGCACCGAACAGGCCCCAGTATCCGGCGAATCTGTCCGAACGGCAAGGTATTACGCCAACATGGCACGAGAGACGCAGCGCTGCGGGCGCATGGGAGTCCTTTCCTTGCGACCGGCTCTATTCTAGTCCTGAAGTGCAGCGGAAGGAAGTTCTGATTGTCAAGCAATGGACCATGGTCATTCGCTGCCCGGCGCGTGGCAGAAGATCTCTCGTGAGGCGGCATCATCACGGCAACGGAGCCGGCGGCGGTCGCCGCCGCGGAGCTGACATCGCCACGCGTATCGCATACCATGTGCGACCGCGTCCGGGCGGGCTCGTCCCTGCCCGATCGCCACGGAGCGCGCTGACGAAAGGACGGATTCTGCCTTGCCAAGCCATGCGCCGCGCGACGACCACCGAGGCGTCGCCGACTGGGCGGATTGTCGGGAAGATCTCAGCGGCCGACCGGTGACGGACGTGCTCGCCGAGCTGGCGGCGGTCCTCGCCGCGTCCGAATCGGTGCTGCTGACCGCGCACGTCAACCCCGACGGCGACGCGTTCGGAAGCGAACTGGCGCTCGCGTTCGGGCTCGAATCGCTCGGCAAGCGCGTGAGGATCGTCAACGACCAGTCGCTTCCGGAGCGCTTTCGAACGGTTCTGCCCGCCGAGCGGATCGAGGTGCTCGACGATCCGGCCGCGCTGGCCGGCGAGGCGTTCGACTGCTGCGTCTTGCTCGACACGAGCGAGCCGGACCGCTGCTGCGCGGCGCTTCGCCCGCTGATCTTCGCTCCCGGGCAAACGCGGGTCTGCCTCGACCACCATCGCGTGCAGGGCGAGTACTCGTACGACAGCCATGTCGTCGCCAGCTGCGCGCCGGCAACGGGGAGCCTGGTACTCGCGCTCCTCGATGTGCTGGGCGTTGCCGTCGACCGGCCGATCGCGCGAGCGCTGTGGATCGCGATCGCGACCGATACCGGCTGGTTCCGCTTCGCGAACACGGACGCGCGGGCGCTGGCGGATGCGGCGCGGCTCGCGGGGTACGACATCGACCCCGAGGGCCTGTGGGGCGTGATCTACGGGGGGCACAGCGTCGGACGGACGCGGCTGTACGGCGAGGTTCTCGCCAGCATGGAGTCCGACCTCGACGGCAACCTGGTCTGGGCCGTGATCCGGCAGGCCGAGCTCCAGGCGCGCGGCGTGGCGCTGGCGGAGCTCGACGGTGTCGTCGACGCGCTCAAGGCCGTGCGCGGGGTGCGCGTCGCGGCGCTCGTGACGGAGCGCGGCCAGGGCTTCTACAAGGTGAGCCTGCGCGCCATGGGCGACGCGGAGGTCGAGACGATCGCGCGCTCCTTCGGTGGTGGCGGCCACGCGAAGGCGGCCGGATTCGGCTTCGAGGGCGCTCTCGACGAGCTGGTCGCGGCACTGCGGAAGGCCGTCGCAGGCGGGCTCGGAGCGGCCGAGCCGGCGGCTGCGGCGGGCGGCTCCCCCTCGGAAGGGCCGGAAGCGCCGTGAGTTGGCGCTTCGGGGCGGTCCATGAGGTATACTCGAGGGTGCGTGAATCGTGGGTGAGCGCGGGGATTCGTCGCACCGGAGAGTTGTTGCCGCGAGTCATGATGGAATCACTGCGAAAGACCTTGATGGCCGGATTGGGAGTCGTCTCCTTCACGAAGGAACGGCTTTCCAAGACGATCGACGAGCTGGTCCAGCGGGGCGAGCTCACCCGGGAGCAGGGGGGCAAGCTTCTCGACGTGCTGCTGCGTCGCGGGGAGGCCGGAACCGCCGGATCGATCGAGGACCACGATGGCGTGGTCGAGAAGATCATCCGCGAGGTCCAGCGCTTCCTCGCCAAGGGGCCGCTCGTCACGCGCAGCGAGCTCCGCGAGCTGCTCGAGCGCGTCGATGAGCTCGAGAGCACGATCGCCCAGATGATCTCGGAGCGCGACGCGCAGTCGGGTCGCGGGCCGTCGTCGGCCGGAGCGTCTCCCGGGACGCCCTGATCCACCCGCCGCAACTCGGCGTCGCGAGGACCCGCCCCCGTGCTCCGTTCCCTCAGAACCCTGCGCAGCATACCGAGGATCAAGGATATCGCCTGGGTCCTCACGAAGCATGGGTTCCATCAGGTGGCGGGCTCGCTGCAGGCTCCGGTCACGACGCGACTGCGGCGTCTGTTCAAGCAGGAGGAGCCGGGCCACGTCGTCCAGCAGCCGGAGAGGCTGCGGCTCGTGCTCGAGGAGCTCGGCCCGACGTTCATCAAGTTCGGGCAGCTCTTGTCGACGCGCCCGGACATGCTGCCGCCGGCCTACCTTCGCGAGCTCGGCAAGCTGCAGGACGAGGTGCAGGCCGAGTCGTTTGATGAGGTGCGGTCCGTGCTCGCGGAGGAGCTCGGCAGCGGCGTCGACGAGCTCTTCCGGTCGATCGATCCCGAGCCGCTGGCCACCGCGTCCATCGCGCAGGTGCACCGCGCGGTGACCGCGGACGGCGCGGATGTCGTCATCAAGGTTCGCAAGCGCGGCCTCGAGCGGGTCGTCGAGCAAGACTTGCTCGTGCTCGGGCTGCTCGCCGAGTTTCTGCGCGATTGGCCAGGGCTGCGACTCTTCGATCCGGAAGGTATCGTCCGCGTCTTCGAGCGGTCGATCCGGCGCGAGCTCGACTTCGAGTGCGAGCGGCGGAACCTCGAGCGCATCCGGGGCGCGCTGCCGGAGGGCTCGCCGGTCTATGTGCCGCCGTCGTTTCCCGAGCTGTCGACGAGCGGCGTGCTGACGATGGAGTTCCTGCCGGGCGTGCAGCTGTCAAAGGTCGCGTCGGCGAACCTGACCGCCGACCAGCGTATGGATGCCGGTCGCGGCATCGCGCTCGCGATCCTGCGGCAGGTCTTCGAGGACGGCGTTTTTCACGCCGATCCGCACCCGGGCAACTTCATCCTGATGCGGGACGGTCGCATCGGCCTGATCGATCTCGGCAACGTCGGGCGGATCATGCCGCAGATGATGGACGACCTCGTCGGGCTGCTGATGGCGCTCGTGCGGCAGGATTACCCGCGCCTCGCGCGCTGGATCTTGCGCCAGGGACAGCCGACGGTCGATGTCGACGTGCAGACGCTGGCCGGCGACCTGATGGACAATCTCGACCAGTACTATGGGCTGAGCTTGGCGGAGATTCGCGTCGGCGACCTGTTCAACGCGCTCTTCGGCATGATCCTGCGCTACGGGATCAGCGTGCCGTCGCAATACGTGGTCGTCGGGCGCGCGTTCGTGACGCTCGAGGGCACGGTGCGCTCGTGTGCACCGGAGCTCGAGATCTTGCCCGAGGTCAGCCCGTACGCTGCGCGCGTGCTGCGCGATCGCTGGTCGCCGTCGCGGCTGGCGCGGGACCTCGCGGAGGAGAGCAAGGAGCTGCTGACGATCGCCCGCGAGCTGCCGCACAACCTCGCGGAGGTCCTCGACCGCATGGCGGACGGCAGGCTGCGGATCGAGACACACAACCCGCAGCTCCAACGCGTCGAGAGGCGGCTCGAGACGCTGTCGATCAAGCTGCCGGTGGCGATCGTGTCGGCGGCGGTGATCGTCGCCGCCGCGCTCCTCTTCTCGCTGGCGGATGGCTCGACGAGCGTGTGGCCGAAGGCGCTCGGCATCACCTGCATGGTGCTGTCGGCGTTCCTGGGGTTGCGGCTGCTGCTGAAATAGCGTCGATTGCCTCGCCTGGCTCGGTCGCCAGCGTTGCGCTACGATGGCGCGGCGCTCTTCCAGGCCACCAACACACGAGGACATCGCCGTGACGTCGCGGACCATCGCCTTGCTCGCCGCGGTCTTTCTCGCCCCGTCGTCGGTGATCTCCGCCGAGGACACCGATGCCCGCCCCAATATCGTCGTCGTGTTCATCGACGACATGGGCTACGGGGATATCGGGCCGTTCGGCTCGACCACCAACGAGACGCCACACCTCGACCGCATGGCGGCCGAGGGGATGAAGCTGACGTCGTTCTACGTGGCCGCCCCCGTCTGCACGCCATCGCGCGCTGCGCTGATGACGGGCTGCTATCCGAGGCGCGTCGGTCTGGCCAGGGGATCGGGACACGCGGTGCTCTTTCCGGGCGATTCGCACGGCCTGCACCCCGACGAGCTCACCGTCGCCGAGCTACTGAAGAAAGCGGGGTATGCCACCGGCTGCTTCGGGAAGTGGCACCTCGGAGATCAGCCGGAGTTTCTGCCGACGGCACAGGGCTTCGACGAGTATTTCGGAATCCCGTACTCCAACGACATGTGGCCGGGATTGAAACGCTGGCCGTTTCCCGCGTTGCCGGTCGTGCGACACGGCGAGGTCGTCGATCAGGTCGACACGATGGAGGACCAGGCGGCGCTCTGCCGTCGATTCACGGAGGAGGCGGTTCGGTTCATCCGACGGAAGAAGGCGCAGCCGTTCTTCGTCTACCTGCCGCACGCGTTCGTCCATCACCCGCGCGCGGCGAGTCCCGCGTTCGTCGCCGAGTCGAAGACCGTGACCGAGGCCCAGATCGAGGAGGTCGACTGGAGCGTCGGTCGAGTGCTGCAAACGATTCGCGACGAAGGGTTGGCGAGCCGGACGCTGGTTCTCTTCACGTCGGACAACGGCGGTGCGCGCGGCTGCGTCAACAAGCCCCTGCGCGGCGGCAAGGGCTCGGCGTGGGAGGGCGGTGTTCGGGAGCCGACGCTGGCTTGGTGGCCGCAGACGATTCCTGCGGGGTCGGTGTGCGACGAACTCGTCACCGCGATGGATCTGCTGCCGACGTTCGTGCGACTCGCGGGCGGGAAGGTGCCGGCCGATCGCGTGATCGACGGCAGGGACGTCGGGGCACTGCTGAAGGGCGCGCCCGGCGCCCGTTCGCCGCACGATCGCTTCTTCTACCACCAGGGCGACGCGCTGCGCGCGGTGCGCTCGGGATCGTGGAAGCTCTTCCGCAGCGGCCAGCTGTTCCATCTCGGCAAGGATATCGGCGAGACGAAGAACGTCGCTGCCAAGCACCCCGAGATCGTCGCGCGGCTGACGGGATACCTGAGCGCGTTCGACGCGGAGATTCGCAGCAACTCCCGGCCGGTCGGCGTGGCCCGCAAGCCACGGACGCTCTTGCCGCGTCCCGGTGTCGAGGGAGAGGAGGCGTTCGCGCCGACGCTATCGGTGAAGAAGCGTTGATTCCGGGCTGTTGTCGCTGCGGGGCCGACCGCCGTCGTCAGGGCGGGGCGAGCCCGCCACCCGAGCCGCGAGACGTCGGTTCGCTTCGTTCTCCCTTTTTGCGTCCGCTCTCTCGCCGCCGCTCGTTGAGACCGATGTAGGGACTACCAGCCCGTTGAAAAAGAGAAGCAGTCGCGGTCTTCTGTAGCGCGGCGCGAGGATTCCGATCATGTCGACAGAGCAGCTCCTTATCGCGATCAGCGATCCGACGGCGATCAAGATTCCCGACTGGGCCACGACCTGGCTCCTCTGGCTCGGCGCCGCGATGGCGGCGTTCTTCGTGCTTTGGCTGGTGGTCGCGATCGCGCGAGCGATGCACCGTCGGGCCTACAACCTGACCAAGGCCGAGACCGCGCGGCCGCGCAGCGACGTCGAGCCGTCCTTCCTGAAGGTCGACGAGGAGGCCCGCGAGGAGGCGCTGCGTCGCGGCGACGAGTACGTTCGCCCCGCTGACGCCGAAGCGGCAGAGGAAGCCGCCGCGGCGACCGAGCCCGACTCGATCTGGCGCCGCTGGGGGCTCTTCTCGCGGCTCGGGATTGTCACCATCGCCGTGGCGCACGTGGCGATTGCCGTCGTCTCGTCCGTCGCGATGATGCGCGACGCCGAAGAAGTCTTGAACAAGCTGTCGACGTCCGAGTGCCTCGTCACCGTCGTGACGCGGTACTGGCCCGGATTCCTCCTCGCGCTGGTGGTGATCGTCGCGGAGGTCGTCCAGTTCATGCGATCACGAAACACGGCGCGGCCGTCGCGACCGGCGGGCAAGTAGCAGTAGCAGCCGAGCGCCGCGGGCGGCGACCACCGCCCTGCGAGCAGCGATCCGTCGGCACACGAGAGCGCAACGACGAGCGAAAGGCAACGATCATGGCGCACGTCAACTGGAAGATTCACGGCGAGGACACTCTGGCCGCCTACCTGGCCGAGAGCGAGCTCAGCGGCATCCTCGAGAAGCGCATCACGGTGCCGCCGGACCTGGCGGCGGTGCTGATCCGCGACGGTCAGATCGTCGACGCGCTGCGCGGCGCCAATCTCTCGGTCGGCGGTCTGTGGCAGCGGATCAAGGGGCTCGTCGGTGGCGCTCACGCGCTGCGGCTCCTGGTCGCGGACCTCAAGCCGTTTCCCCTCGTGATCTCGCGGACGGGTGTGACCCGCGACCACGTCGAGGTCGGCGCCGAGATCGCCCTCGAGCTCCAGCTCGATCCCGACAGTCCCGTCGACATTCTCGGCCTGGTCACGAACGACCGCTCGTTGACGCGCAGCGACGTTTGGGAGCGCGTGCGCCCACATCTCGACGAACGCGTCCTCACGCACGAGCTCGTCCAGCACGATGCCGAACACCTGCGCGCGAACCGCGGCCTGCAGGATCGCATCCAGGCGGAAGTCCTGCGCGGGGTCGAGCGGATCGCCGGCGACCTCGGCCTGCTCGTCCGGTCCGTGTCGGTCAATTGGGGGCTCAACGCCGACGAAGCGCAGGCGATCGAGCGGCGCGACCTCGAGCGCGAGGACGCGTTCCGCACGTTCCAGTTCCAGCGGGCTCGTAAGGAGCTCGAGCTCGAACACGACGCGACGACGTTTCAGATCCGCTCGGCCGCCGAGATCGAGCACGTGCGCGCCGCGTCCGACACGGAGCTCGAGCAGCTCTTCCTGTCGAACTCGCTGGCGCTCGAAGACGCCCGGGAGACCGGCGCCCGCATCGCGGATCGCAAGCGACTCGCCCACGAGCTGGAGGTCGCGAAAGATCGGCGCCTCGCGCTCTACGACGCGCGGCTCGACGACGAGCAGAGCGAGCTCGACCGCAAGCGTATCGAGATCGAGCGACAGCGCCTCGAGATGGACTTCGAGGCCGACGTGCGCCGCCAGCAGCTCGAGCTTCAGAAGCTCGAGCGCCTGCAAGACCTCGACGTCGCGAGCGCCGGTCACGATCTGCATGCGAAGAAGCTGCGCGATCTGCAAGGGCTCGAGCTCGAGAAGGAGCGCGCGCGTCACGACATCTCGAAGGACGAGTTCCTGACGCGCCACGCCGCCGACTCCGAGACGCAGGCCCGCGAGCAGCAGGCCGAGCTCGACAAGCTGCGCCTGCAGGCGTCGATGGATCCCGATCAGATCCTCGCCGTCCAGGCCGGCCTGTCGCCGGAGATCGCCGCGGTGTTCGCCGAGAAGGCCAAGGCGGGCGGCGCCGATAAGGAGGCGCTGCTGCGCGAGATGCTCCAGATGAGCCAGCAGTCCGGCGCGCAGACCACCGCCCAAGCCCAGGCGATGTTCGACAAGGCCGTCGACAAGCTCGCCGAGGTCGGCTCAGCCGCCGCCGCCGCCGGCGCCGCGGCGGGAGCAGCGGGCGGCGCCGTCTCGGGCGGCGCCGCGAAGGGCGAGGCCGAGTGCCCGAAGTGTCACGTCATGGTTCCGGTCGGCGATCGGTTCTGCAAGAACTGCGGGAACAAGATGAGGACGTGAGCCCGATGTGGACGGCATACGGGCATTGCTGTCACCTGCGATCCCTCGATCCGATGGCGAGGGTGTGCCCCGACTGCGGTCATCTCCTGCTGCGCTGCCGTTCGTCTCACGAGTGCCAGCAGCTTCTCGAGCCCGGCGACGCGTGCCCGCTCCACCTGGCACCGCAGCTCCACCTCGAGAAGGGCGCCGTGCTGAAGCCGCGCGTCGGTGACCGTATCACGCTGCCGCTCGTCTTCGCGAACGGCTCGAAGTTCGGCGCCGGCCTTCGCGTGCGACAGGTTCTGCAGATCGAGCCGGGGCGCGAACCGCAAGAGCTGGCGCCGTACTGGGACCGCGTCGCGCCGGGCGAGGAACGACCGCTCTCCGTCGACACGGCCGAGATGGCGACCGGCGGCAGCAGCCGCGTCGCGTTGGTGTTCGTCGTCACCGCACGCCTCGGCGAGCTCGAGGAGGATTTCGCGTTTGCTGCGGAGATCCTGCTCAAGGTCCGGCGTCGTGGCGACAAGCAGGTCAGTCAGCACATCCACGTGTCGGGCGGACAGTTCGAGCCCGGCGCTGCGGCCGTCGTGCAGACCGGTCCGTCGGTGCACGAGAGTTTCGCCTCCGAGACCGAGACCGGGCTGCTCGAGCTCCGCAAGGCGCTGCCCATGCACCGCGCCGAGGCCTTCGAGCTGCGCCACGGCGTGCGCGGCTACAGCGCGTCCGGCGTGCGCGTGCCGCGGAACGTCGAGGTGCGCTGCGAAGGGTTTCCGTCTTCCGACGGGATGCCGACCGGGCGACCGTTTCTTGAGAAGGAGCGGCTCGCATGCGGACGCAATAGCCGCCTGCGGCACGACCGCAACCCGCATCCGAACGACGTCACGCTGCTCGCGTACGACCCGCGGTCCGGCGGCCTCGACCGCGCGCGATCCGCGCGCATCTCGGGCGTTCACCTGCACCTCTATTTGCGCAACGACCGTCTGGTGCTCTGCTCGCGCGGCGCGAACGGCACGCTGGTCGACGGCGCACCCGTCGAGCGCGACGAGGAGATCGTGCTCGAGAGCGGCGCGCGCGTCCAGCCGGCGCCCCTGCAGGGCGGCGGGAACGTCGAAATGCTCGTCTCCCTCTCGTCTCGCGACGGGACGGCGAACCATCTGACGCTGACTCGACGGGTCGGCTAGACTTCGGGAGAAGACGACCGTGTTTTGTTCCTCCTGCGGCAATCAGATCGCCGACGACTCGCGCTTCTGCGCGCACTGCGGTCACGCGGTCGGCATGACGCCGCCCCCGCCGGTCAGCCCCGTGCCGCCCCCGCCATCGAGTGTCGAGCCGGTCGCGAGCGACGCGGTCGGATCGTCGCATGGGACGGACCTCGACGGCGAGGCGACGCTTCTCGACAGCGACGCGGGCGGCACGCCTGCCACGGGCGCGGAGGCGCTTCTCGAGCCGGGCACCGTGTTCCACGAGCGGTACGCGATCCGCGAGGTCCTCGGACAGGGCGGCATGGGCATCGTGTATCGCGCCGAGGATCAGGTCACCGGCGACGACATCTGCCTCAAGGTCATTCGCAGCGAACTGCTGGGCTCCGACGCGCTTGCGCAGCGCTTCCTGCGCGAGGCGCGTTTGACGCGCGACCTCCGCGACGCCGGCATCGTCGCGGTCTACGATGTCGGTGTCGCCGGCGGCAGCTACTACATGACGATGGAGTACATCGAGGGGCAGACGCTGCGGCAGTGGCTCGCGACGAATCTGCGCGAGCACCGCGAGGTGCCGTTGCGCGTCGCGTGCGGGCTGACGTGGGAGATCCTCCGAGCTCTCGGCGTCGCCCATCGCGCCGGCGTCGTCCATCGCGACCTGAAGCCGGAGAACATCCTGCTCCTCGGCGAGCCGCTGGAGAGCGAGTTCAAACTCAAGATCCTCGACTTCGGCATCGCCCGCGCCGTCGCGCCCGGCGCGAACTTGACGGTCGAGGGGGCCGCGCTCGGCACGCCGATCTACATGGCGCCCGAGCAGGAGACCGTCGCAGCGGCGGTCGGTCCGGAAGCCGACCTCTACTCGATCGGCGTGATCTTCTACGAGATTCTCGTCGGCGTGCCGCCCCGCGGCCGATGGGAGCTCCCCTGTCAGCTGCGCCAGGATCTGCCGCCGGCGGTAGACCCTCTCTGCGAGCGTGCGCTGCACGCGCACCCCGCGCGGCGGCTTCAGGGCGTCGACGAGTTCCAGAGCGCGCTATTGGAAGCCTCGCAGGCCGAGCCCGCGCCACGCCGCCGTGCGCCTCGCAGCCCGCCCCCGCGGCCAGCGCGGCCCGGCCCCCCGGGGGGCCCCGCCGCGGGGCCCCGCCCCCCCCCCCCCCGGGCCCCGGGGGGCCCCACCCGACTCCCCGGCCGCAGCCGACGCCACGGCAGCAGCCGACGCCACGCCCGGAGGCGACGCCGCGCAAGCCCGAGGCCTCCCGCCCGCAGCCGCCGCCCGCGGGGCGCGGTCCGCGGGAGCCCTACGGCCAGCGGACCGCGCAGGTGTTCTGGCCCGGCAGCGTCGGCGGGTGGCTCGCGGGCAGCTGCATCCCGTTCTTCGCGCCGCTGGCGTGGTTCCTGCTCTGGTTGGGATCGCTGCGGCCGCTCCACCTGATCAGCGCGATGGTTCACACGATTCCCGCGATCGTGCTCCTGGCCTCGATCGAGATGTGGGGCGACCTCCTCTTCGGAGACCCGTACTGGATCGACGAGGAGGAGCTCCTCGGCTACGTCGTGATCATCGGCTTCTTCTGGATCGTGGCGGTCATCCAGGGGCTCTGCGAGATCGGCAAGATCGACGCGGTGGTCGAGGCGCGCAGGAGACGTCGGGCCGCGCGGTGACACGGCGGCTCGCGGGGCGTTCGGGCGGCTCGCGGGTCGTTCGGACTGCTAGCGGGACGACTCGAGCTCGTCCAGGAGCGCGCGGAAGCGCCGATCGCGCTTGAGGTTGTCGAGATCCCGGTCGCGCCGCAGCCGGTCGAAATCCTGGTAGCCGAGGTCGACCGCCCGGCGCAGTGCCAAGAACGCGCTCTCGACGTCGCCGAGCAGGCTGTGGCTGCAGGCGAGGTTGTAGTGGAACTTCGGCTCGTTCGGGCAGAGCTCGACGAGACGCTTGTCGACCAGCAGGCCCTCGCGGAACAAGTCCAGGCGAGAGTAGATGTTACCGAGGCTGACGAGGAGCTCGATCTCGGTGTGGGAGGCCTGGGTCCAGCGCGTATTGCGGATCGCCGACTCGTAGAGGCCGGCCTGGAAACGCAAGCCGAGCTCCTCGGCGGTTTCCGCCGGCAGCTCCACGGGCTTCCAGCTCCATTTCAGGGGGGTGATCTCTTGCGCGTCCATCGACTCCAACCCGGCTTCGTTGACCTCGATTCTATCACCGCTCCCGGGGGCCGGCAAGGACGGTACGCGTCGGGTGATTCGTCGCCGTGATTCTCCTAAGTCCTTCTGCTATCGGGCCCTGTTGTCGCATTCTCCGCGCCCCTTTCAGCTTGACAGAGGCCACTTCGACCCTACGATCGGCTCTCTCGACTTCCGCCCCTCGCGTACGAGAATTCCGCCCGACGATGCGCTGGCTTCCCGTCATCCCGAACACCTCCGAAAGCCCTGCGGCGACGCTGCCGCTCGAGCCCGGCGCGACGCCGCAGGCCGACGTCGGCGCCGAGCCGACCGCCGTGCCGCGCGCCCGGCGCGTCTACGTCGAGGTCTTCGGCTGCCAGATGAACAAGCTCGATGCGGAGCTCCTCTTCGCCGTCCTCACCGACGAGGGCTACCGGCTGACGGACCGCATCGAGGACGCCGGCGTCGTGCTCTTCAACACCTGCGCGGTCCGCGAGCAGGCCGAGAACAAGGCGTTTTCGAAGGTTGGCGCGCTCGCGCGGCAGAAGAAGCGCGATCCGGACCTCGTCGTCGGCGTGCTCGGCTGCGGCGCGCAGAATCACCGCGAGGCGATCTTCCGCCGCTACCCGCACGTCGGCATCGTCTGTGGCCCCGGCGAGTTCCTGCGTCTGCCCGAATTCATCGACGCGGCCCGTGAGGGCGAGCAGGTGGCCGCGCTGCGCCTCGATACGCCGGTGCGCTTCGAACGGCGGACGAATCTCGGCCCGAATCCCCATCACGCGTACGTGTCGGTCATGCGCGGCTGCGACATGGTCTGCACGTACTGCATCGTGCCCAAGACCCGCGGCCCCGAAGTGAGCCGGCCGATTCGCGATATCGTCGACGAGGCCCGCGCGCTGGCCGACTCCGGTGTGCGCGAGATCACGCTGCTCGGCCAGACGGTCAACAGCTACGGCAAGCGCCTCGGCCGCGGCCGCGAGATCGGCCTCCAGCACGTGCTGCGCGAGCTCGACCGCATTCCCGGCCTCGTGCGGATCCGCTTCATCACGTCGCACCCGCGATTCATGAATCCGGACCTGATCGCGGCGATGGGCGATCTCGAGAAGGTCTGCGAGTACCTGCACCTGCCGGTCCAATCGGGCTCCGACGCCGTGTTGCGGCGGATGCAGCGCTCGTATTCGATGAAGCACTACCTGCACGCGATCGATGCGTGTCGCGAGCGCATTCCGGATCTCGGCCTCGCGACCGACTTCATCGTCGGTTTCTGCGGCGAGACCGATGAGGAGTTCGACGCCAGCGTCCGCCTCATGGAGGACCTGCGCTTTCAGGGCTCGTTCGTGTTCCGTTACTCGGAGCGCTCCGGGACGGTCGCGGCGGACCTTCCCGACGACGTGCCCGACGCCGTCAAGCGCGAGCGCAACCAGGTGCTGCTCGAGCTGCAGAAGCGGATCAGCCTCGAGGAGAACCGCAAGGCGATCGGCTCGACCGTCGAGGTGCTCGTCGATTCGGTCAGCAAGCAGGACAAGGGCCGCTGGAGCGGTCGCAATCGGCGCCACCAGATCGTCGTGTTCCCGCGGCGCGGCGATGAGGACCTGGTCGGCAGAGTCGTCGAGGTGCGCGTCGACGACGTCACGCCGCTCGTGCTCGTGGGCGAGCGCTGCGACACCGGGGAGCCGCGTTAGACGGTGGCGGCCGCGCGCTTCAGCGAAGCGGACGCCGCGCACATGGCCGAGGCCCTGGAGCTGGCCCGCGGCGGCCTCGAGAGCGTGTCGCCGAATCCGCTCGTCGGCGCGGTGCTCGTTCGCGACGGCGAGGTGATCGCGCGAGGATTTCACCGCCGGTGGGGCGGTCCGCACGCCGAGGTCGACGCGCTGGGCCAGGTGCGCCCGAATCTGGCCCGCGGGGCGGGTGGCCCCGCTGGGCGCGGAGCCGAGCTCTTCGTCACGCTCGAGCCGTGCGGTCACCACGGCAAGACGCCGCCGTGCGCGCAGGCCTGCGTCGACGCCGGGCTGCGCCGCGTCGTGTGGGCCGCATCGGACCCGAACCCGCTGACGCGCGGCAAGGGGCCGCGCCTCCTGCGTCGGAACGGCATCGTCGCCGAGGGCGGTCTGCTGCGCCGGGAGGCCCGCGAGCTCAATGCGCCGTATTTCTACTGGCGCCGCACCGGTCTGCCCTGGGTCGTGCTGAAGTGGGCGATGAGCCTCGACGGCAAGATCGCGACGGTCGCCGGCGAGTCGCAGTGGATTACCGGGAAGGCGGCCCGCGCCGCCGGGCACGGCTTGCGGCGCCGCGTCGACGCGATCGTCGTCGGCACGGGCACCGTGCTGGCCGACGATCCGCTGCTGACGCCGCGCCCGGCGCGCGGTCGGACGCCGTGGCGCGTCATCCTCGACCGTCGCGGCCGCATTCCGCTGTCGGCGCGGATCTTCGCTGAAGACACGGCCGTGGCGGGCGTCGGATCGCGTGTGGTCGCGTGCTCGCGGCGCGTCCCGGCGCGTCGCCTGCGGACTCTCGAGAGTCGCGGGCTGCGCGTGCTTCGGCTGCCCGTGACCGCCGGTCGCCTCGATCTCGAGGCGCTCCTTCGAGCGCTCGCCGAGCTCGGCATATCGCAGGTGCTCGTCGAGGGCGGGGGGGAGCTCGCCGGCGGCTTCGTGCGCGCCGGGCTGGTCCAGGAGGTCGCCGCGTTCGTCGCCCCCCGCGTGCTCGGTGGGCGCACGGCGGCGACCGCGGTCGCCGGGGACGGCATCCCTGCCCTCGACGACGCGCTCGGAATCGAGTGGGATGAGCCTCGAGCACTGGGCGCCGATTGGCTCCTCGCCGGCCGCGTGCGCCCGTAGTGCTACCGTTCAGAAGCACGTGGACGGGCGACGTCCGCGCGGCGAGATGATAGCCTCACACGGTAGCAGTCAGGAATGCGTTAGGGTCGCGGTCTCCGGACCCGACCCGGATCCGTACGCGATGGTCCCCTTCTCGGCCCAGCAGTCCCCGACGTCCGATGCGAAGCGCCGCCGCCGGCGCGTCGAGCGCGACGGTCTGGACTGGGGAGGAAGAGGGACCACCACAGAGTCACAGAGGCCTTCTTTTTCTCGGTCTTTCTCTTGTCCGTGTTCCTGGGCGCGGCGATACCGTCTCTCCCTCGCCGCGGCGGTGGCCGTCGCCCTGCTCGTCGCCGGCGGGTGTCGCGGCCGGGACGAGTTCGAGCGGGGCGAGAGACTGCTCGCCGCCGGGGACGAGCGCGGCGCGTTCGAGGTGTTCTACGAGGCCTGGTCCCTGGCGCCGGGGAACGCGCAGTTCTCCGATAAGCTCGACGAGGTCGGCGGCCGTATCGCCGCGCGGCTCGTCGCCGAGGGCGAGGGCGCCGAGACCGCCCTCGACTTCCCGCGCGCGCTCGACCGGCTCGCCCTGGCGATCGACTACCTGCCGAGCGCCAGCGCGCCGCGCGATGCGTACGCGCGCGCTTGGCGCGCCCAGGCGCGCTGGGAGCGGGCCGAGGACGAGATCGGCGCCATGCGTCTCGACGCGGGGCCCGGGCTCCCGGCTCCCGACGCCGTGTGGCGCTTCTTCGACATCTGCGACCGCTGTGCCGCTCTGCCGGCCTGTCCGCTCGACCGGCGCTCTGCCCTGCTCGGCGACGCGATCGCCGCGGTCGAAGCGCGGCTCGACGAGCTCGAATCGCGCACCCATGAAACGCCGCTGCCGTTCGACGCGGCGCCGCTCGACGCGCTGCGGGCGCAGTGGCGGGCCTTCGCCCTCCGCGTGCGCCGTCGGCTCGACGCGGCTGCGCCGATCGGGCCGGACGTCGAGGCGACGGTCGCGTCGCGCACGGTCCGCGCGTCTCGCGACCAGTGGCGGGTGCTGCGAGACCGAGTGGTCGCGCCGCGGCTCGCGGAGTGCCTGCGGCGTTCGGAGAGCGGTGTCGCGGTCGCGGAGGAGGCGCTCCGCGGCGTGGCCGCCTACGCCGAAGGGGAGCGCCAGGAGCGCGACGGAGACCTCCTCGGCGCGCACGACTCGTACCGTCGCGCCGTCGCCCATCACCGCTGGGGGACGGAGGCGATTATCGCGGCCGAACGCGCCCTCCAGCGCTGGCAGCGGAGCACGTACGATGCGGCCCAGGTCGCGATCGCGCGGGCGGAATGGGGCGACGCGATCGGCGGCCTCGCGGCCCTCGAGCGCCGCACGCCGGGCCACCGCGACGTCGCCGAGCGCCTGCGGACGTGCCGCCGGGAGCTCGCGCGGCTCAGCGTGCGGGCGGCGGAGGGCTACGAGGCGCGAGAGCTGCCGGGCAACGCGCTTCTGCGCTATCTCGAGGCGCGTCAGGCGTTGCCGGAGGCGGACGCGTCGATCGACGGCGCGATCGAGCGCGTCGACGGTGCCCTCGTCGGTCGTCTGTGGCCCGATTTCCGCCTGGAGTTCCGCGCGCCGGACGACGAGGAGCGCAGGCTGCGCCACCAGCTCTGGCGCGTCGACGGCGAGTTCGCTTCGTCGGTCGAGGCGGCGATCACCGCGAGCTTCAGGCGCGCCGGCCTCGCGCCGCAGGCCGCACCTTCGTTCCGCGTCGTCATCGAGGATCTCGACTTCTCGCTGCGCGAGAAGACGGTGACCCGCGAGGTCGAGAGGGGCCGCTTCCTGCGCTCGTTCGAGGTCGCTCGCAATCCGCGCCTCGATCGAGCCGCGGCGGAGATGCGCGCCGCGCGGGAGGGCTGGCTGCGCTCGAAGACAGCGTACGAGACGGCCCCCGACTACTTGCGCGCGCGCCAGCAGGACCGGCTCGAGCTCGCTCACGGCGCGCTGGTCCAGGCGAGGATCAGGCTGGAGTCGCTGGCGCGCGAGATTCCGAGCCTCGCGTGGGAGGAGCGCGCCGTCCCGGTCGCGAATATCGCGCTCGTCGGCGAGCTGGCGGCGCGTTTCCGCGTGGACCGGCTCGACCTCGAGGACGTCTGGATCACCGTGCGGTGGGAGCGTAGCGACCGCGTCGTCGAGGCCGCCGACGCGCCGGGCTTCTGCCACGATCCGCTCGAGGCGCCGTCACGCGAGGAGGTTCTCGAGACGCTCGCCGACGATCTCGGCGGCAAGCTCCGCCACCGCGTCGAACGGGCTCTCGAGCAGCACGTCGCCAGCTACTACCACCGTGGCATCGAGCGCCTCGAGGCCGGTTCGCTCGAGAGCGCGGTCGAGAACCTCGCGACCTACGTGTTCGCGCTGCGGGGCGAGCCTCCGACCCTGCAGCTCGAAGAGGCCGTGCGGCGCCTCGAGCAGCTGACCGACGCGACCGCGCTGCGAGATTGGGTCGGCGGCCCCTGACGGCTGCCTTCCCGGCGGCCCGCATGGGCTGCCGGTCAGTCGTGAGATCGCGCGCACGATCCGCCCGGCCGGCCCATGCGAGAATTCCCGCGAATCGCCCCGGGCTCGCCCATCTTCTACCGGTACGGGAATTTTCTACGGGAATCGCGCGCGGTCTCCGATGAGCCCCCGCGAGTAGCAGCGTCTCTGGCGCGGTCGAGCTTCCCGCTCGTCCCGCGCGGAGGAGTGACATGATAGAAGTCGAGAACATCGTCAAGCGCTACGGAGCGACCGTCGCGGTCGACCGCGTCAGCTTCCAGGTCGGCGCCGGGGAGATCCTCGGTTTCCTGGGGCCGAACGGAGCCGGGAAGTCGACGACGCTGAAGATCATCACGTCGTACATCGTCGCCGACTCCGGCACAGTCGTCATCGACGGCAAGGAGGCCCTCGAGCACCCGCACGACGTGCGCCGTGCGATCGGGTACCTGCCCGAGTCGACGCCCCTCTACTACGACATGGCCGTCATCGACTACCT
>CAYMRB010000078.1:0-27693 GCA_964392615.1 uncultured Planctomycetia bacterium
GTAGTTGAACAGCCACGACGACTGCATGTTCGGCTGGTTGCCGTGGTTGATCGGGTAGTCGGCCATGCGGTCGCCGGTCGCGTTGAAGCGATTGTCTCGGGAGTCCTCGAGGCCCTTCTCGAGCCGGCGGTTGAACTCGCCGCGTCCCATGAGCGCGACGAGGTCGGCGACGTCGTGCGGCACGAACCACGTGTACTGCCACGAGTTGCCCTCGACGAAACCGCGGTGTGAAAACGCCGAGAAGTCCTCGACCCACCGGCCGTCGGCGTGCTTCCGCCGCGTGTAGCCGACCTGCGGGTCGAACACGTTGCGGTAGAAGCGCGAGCGCCGCATGAACTCGTCGTGGTCGGCGGTCTTGCCGAGCGCCTTCGCCATCTGCGCGACGCACCAATCGTCGTACGCGTACTCGAGAGTGCTCGACACCGGTCCGTTCTCGACCGGGATGTAGCCGTGCTTCATGTACGACGCGAGCCGCTTGTTTCCGACGTGGCCGCCACATTCATGTGGTCGTCCCGGCGTCGTCTGGATGTGCTTCATCGCGCGGTACGCCTTGTCGACGTCAAAGTCGCGGAGGCCCTTCTGGTAAGCCGACACGATGAGCGCGATCTCGTGCGACGCGACCATGATGCTCGAGTACTCGATGCCGGTCGGGCCCTTCGCGAGCCAACCGCCGCGATCGTAGATCTCGAGCAGCGAGCGCACCCACTTGTTCGCGATCTCCGGATTGACGAGCGTCCAGAGCTGGTTCAGGTTCCAGAACGTGTTCCAGAACGCGTCACAGCCGTAGATCGGGCTCTCCGGATCGGGGAGCTGCTGCACGCGTTCGCACATGTCGACGTACTTGCCGTTGACGTCGCTCCAGATCGTGCGTGCGCAGTACGAGCGATAGAGGTTGGTGTAGAACTTGCGCAGCTGGTCGGGCGTGCCGCCCTCGACCTCGATCTTGCCGAGAAGCTCGGCCCACACCTCGCGAGCGTTTTCGCGCACCGCATCGAAGTCACCGTCGAACGGCTTGCGCTCGGTGTCGAGGTTGAGCCGGGCCTGCTCGATGCTGACGAGCGAGATGCCGGTCTCGAGAACGACCGCCTCGCCGTCAGCGGTCTCGAACTCGACGAACGCGCCGATGTCGCCCGCGCCGGCGATCTCCTTCACGCCGCGCACGACCTTCGCGCCGGTCCAGCCGCCGAACGTGCGGAACGGCTTGTCGAGGCGCGCGACGAAGTGCAGCGTGAACTCGTTCCAGGGGGCCCAGCTGCCGCTCTGCTGCTTCGACCAGCCTTCGATCTCCCGCGGCCCGACCTGGCGGATGCGCGCGTCGTGCACGGTGTAGCCGTACTCGGTCGGCGTCTCGAGGTCGAATAGGATGCGCGCGTTCTTCGACGCCGGATACGTGTAGCGCTGGAAGCCCGCACGCGTCGTCGAGGTCAGCTCGGCGCGGATGCCGAAGTCGTCGAGCGTCACCGCGTAGTAGCCCGTCGCGGCGACCTCGGTCTCGTGGCGAAAGCGCGAACGGTAGCCGGCGTCCGGATCGGCCTCGGTGCCCGGTTGCGTCTGAAGCTCGCCGGCCGTCGGCATCGTCAACAGCCCGCCCATCGTCCACGAGTGCAGATGGCTGAAGCCCGCGATGTTCTCGATCGAGTATTCGTATCCCGCTTTCCAGCACTTCTGCTGGTTGTCCGGGCTCAGCTTGACCATGCTGAACGGCATCGACGGTCCCGGGTAGAGGAGCCAGCGCGACGTCGCGGTGCCGAGCATCGGGTCGACCCAGTCGACGGGGTCGCGCTCGCGTCCCGGTCGTCGCTCGACGATGCGGCGGCCGACGAGACCTCGACGTGTCGCCACCGAGATCGTCGAGCTCCGCGGCTCGGTGACCGGCGGCAGCGCGAAGTCGATCGTCTGCGCGCCGGGCTCGAGACGCACCCCCGGGCGAGTCGTACCCTCCAGCCCGAAGATCTCCTCCGAGAGCGTGACCTCGACCGGCGGGCCGACACGCGTGATGTGCAGACGGACGTGCTGACGCAGCTCGTCGCCGCTGCGCGTCAGCCACGGATCGACGTCAATCGAGCGCAGGCGCGTACCGACGGCGGCGCCGATCTTCGTCCCCTTCGGTGCAGCGAGCTCGATCGCGTCGTACAGCACCCACCCGCCGGCGAGGTTCGTGATCGTCAGCTCGTTCAGGCCGCTTTGGAGGACGCCGGCCGGAATGTCGATCGCCAGTCGGTGCTCCTTGCCCGCCGACGGATCGCCGAAGATCGACGCGTCACCGCCACCGGCAGGAACCTGTTTTTCGACCGCGTGGTCGTTCAGCGCGATGCGCAGTCGGGGCGGTCCCTTCTGGTGCGTGTCCGCGAAGTCGAGCGTCAACCGACAGCTACCCGTCTTCGGAGCCGTCTCGACGCCGAAGAACACGGTGAACACGTGGCGCTTGCCCTCGGCCCAGCCGTCGTCGGGGCCGGGATGCGCGTACGGCCAATCGCTCTTGGCGACCGAGCGGCCGACGACGAACGTCGGATCATTCGGGAAGACCTGGCTGTAGCGGGCGTATCCCTTCGGGGCGAGCGCGAGGTCGCGGGTATCGTTGTCGGGCTCGCCGATGCGCCACAGGATCTCGTCGGGCGGAGCGGCGGTGGCGATCGACAGGCTCGATGCCAGGAGCACGGGTGCGAGAAGCAGCAAGCTCAGGTCACGGGTACGGTTCATCGGTGTCGGCCTCATGGCGCGCTCTTTGACCTCTTCTGTACGTCCTCGGCCCACGACTGCATCATCTGGATCGCTCGACCCAGCACGCCCGCCGAGCCCCGGAACGTGCCGGAGCCCGCCGGCTTGCCGTCCTTGCGATACCACTCGTAGAAGCCGTCGTTCTTCAGCACGCGGGCGACCATCGGCCGCGCCTCGCGATAGGCCTCGGCGACGAAGCCGTGGTCGATGAGCGTCTGGATCATGCGGCCGCCGAACCAAGTCCAGTCGCCGCCGTTCTGATAGGAATAGGGGACCGCCATCGAGCGATTCTTGAAGAACCCCTTCGGGTACGGCGGGTAGACGGTCAATCCGATCGTCGGCGCTCCTGACGCGCGGACGTTCTCGACCATCTTGGCCAGCGACACAGCGATCTCACCGTGCGACAGGAGCTCTGCCTGGATCGCGACCGCCGTGCCACCGTGGTAGAAGATCTCGGCTTCATCGAAATCGTCCGGGAACGGCGAGCCGTCGACGTAGACGTGTGGGATGAACTTCTGCCGCTTCGCGTCCCACAGGTGCCTGCGCACGTTCCTCGCGATCTCCTCGCGCACGCGGCGCCAGCGCGTCGTCGCCACGGCGTCGTCGCGAACGAGTGACAGGTAGTTGTCGAGCGCGATCAGGAACATCGCGTTGTCGTAGATGTCGATGGCGAGATGGCTGTTGTCGTCGAGGACGACGCCCCAGCTGTGCTCGGGCTGCACGTCGCCCCAGTCGGCAGTCGTCGCCCCCCAGAGCAGGCCGTGCTCCTTCGAGAAGCGCTCGCGCAACAGGAACTCGAACGCCAAGGCCAGGCGGTCGCGCACGGTCTTGCCGTCGACCTCGACGTCGAGGATCGCGTCCTTCCCTGTCGCTCGGACGTACTTGTAGATCGCGTGGACGAGCGAGCTCTCCTGGTCGGTCTCGACCGTGTTCTTGTGTCCGAGGTAGCCGGGCACGCTCTCCTTGCGAATGTAGTCGTAGGAGACGTTGCCCTTCTTCTCGGGGATGAAGCCGTCGATGATGTTGCCGTCATCGCCCTGGAAGCGGAGGAACATGAGCAGGTTCTTCTCGATCTCCGCGATGTCGTAGACCTCGCACGAGATCTCGATGAACGTCGCGAAGTCGCGAATCCACACCTCGCCGTAGCCATCGCCGGCGTTGAAGCCGGTGCGGATGATCGCCTTCGCCTTCGTCAGGACGGCGTCGAGGTCGTCGTCGGCCAGGATCTTCGCGGCGAGCTCCGCGTCGGCAGCGGTGGGTGGCTCGGTCGGCATCGGCGTCGTCGTCTCGGTCTCGTCGGTCTGCAGCCCGCGGCAGGCGCCGAGTAGGAGGGCCAGGAGTACGGTGAAACAGGTAGATCGTGAGCGCATCGCTCGCTCCGTTCGTGCTGAGTGGGTGGGGCCTCGATCGCCGGTCAGCATGGCGCGCCCGGAGCGGGCGGCCCATGACGGGGGTCACGGCGCGTTCTATTCGCCGAACGCGTCGCCTTCCGGGGCCGGGATCTCGAGCGTCTGACGGTAGCGCAGAAGCGAGTCGCCGGTGTAGTACGGAGACAACGCGACAAGCCACTCGGTCGCGGCTGCGCTGTCGGCGGAGTCCAGCAGCTCCAGCGCGACGCGCCGGACCTCGTCGCGGCTGAAGCGATGTTCGTAGAGAACGACGAGCTCCTCCGGGCCTCGAGCCTTTCCGTCGTTCCGCGCTCCGGTGCGACCTCGAGATCGGCGGGCGACGCAGAACCACTCGTCGCCGCGAGTCATCACGCATCGAGCATCACCGTGCGAGTGTCCATTGATGTGCCAGCCCGAGGGGGACATCTCGTCGTGAATCCGGTCGCCTGTCCCCTCGTTCCACGGCGTTGTCCAGAGCCAAGTCGTCTGGTTGTGAAGGAGGGGGCCGGCGACCGACACGATGCACCGCGCCCCGCTTCCGCCGAGGAAGGGCAGGCGAGCGGTTTCGCGGTAGCTCCCTTCGCCGCTTGCGGGGAAGGCGGAGAGGGCGAGCTTTCCATCCGCGCGCGGCTTCTCGAGCAGCTCGACGACCGCGCTGGCGATGTCCCTGCCGATCGTCTCGCCGGCGGGGGCATCCAGCGCGAGCGTCGAGCACACTCCGAAGACGCGACCCTCGTAGTCGACGGTCGTGTTCCACTTGAGCTCCCGGAATGGTGCGGCTGGATCGAATGGCTCGCACAAGTCGCTGGCGAACGGGCGCGGGCCGACATCGACGTTCAATCGGACTCGGTAGCGCGTCGCGAAGGGGTGTCGCGTCCTCTCGACCTTCGGCGCCTCGAGCACGATCCAGAGATCCGCACCGCGCGCCCCGCCCTCCAGCGTTGCGCCGGAGGGCAGATAGCGCACCGAGTGAATCGGCTGGTATCCGATGAGGCGCTGGACGATCGCCACAGCCGTCCGTCGGACGAGAAGGTCGTCACTCCGGTTCCAGAGGACGACGTCACGGCAACGGAGCAGATCGTGCGAAGCGGCGTTCTGCGCGGTCGATGCAGACTTCGATACGGTGAAACGTTCCCTCGTGTAGTGGTACGAGATACCTGCGTGAGAGTCCTCACCCTCGACGACCTCCCACTCGCCATCCTCACCGCGCTCGAACGTGAACGCCGACGTGCCGATCGAGCTGCGCGGCCAGCCTCCAAACGTCGCGACGATCAGCGAGACGACGATGACGGCAGCCGTGCGCACACGGCTCCGCGCGCCCTCCCCGCGCCGTGGGCCGCTCCCGAGCCAGTACAAGACGATCAGCACCGGCTCGAGCGACGCGAGCAGCACGATCCACAGAATGCGCGTGCTCCACCCGACGCCGAGAAGTGGCGCGAGCGCCTTGCGGCGCACGCAGTCGACGATCGATGCGATCGCGGCGATGACGACGCCGAGCGTCCAGAGGCTCCACATCACGCTGCTCCTGCTGCCGTTTCGATACGACAACATGGTAGCGCGCCTCGGAACGCTCGGTCGAGGACGTTCTCGCGCCGCCTCAATCGCCGCACGGGCTCGTCGCGCAATCCGGCGCCTCCGCGAAAGGCTGCTCGCCACACGCGTTCGGCGGCGGAAGGCATGGGGCGCCGAGAAAGAGGCAGCCGAGCGTGTAGATCGCGTCCGAGATGTTCGGGTCGCCGTCTCCGTTGGCGTCTGCGGCCGCGACACAGCACGGATCCGCTCCGCCGAGGAACAGCCAGTTCAGGAGGAACACCGGATCCGAGATATCCACCACGCCCTGGCAGTTCGTCTCGCCGCGCACGAACGGCACGCCTTCACTGACCGGCGGGCACGTGTCGAACGCCGG
The DNA here is from genome assembly GCA_964392615.1 of uncultured Planctomycetia bacterium. GTDB lineage: Bacteria > Planctomycetota > UBA8108 > UBA8108 > UBA8108 > CAYMRB01. Next base: position 6,013 of record CAYMRB010000078.1, read on the forward strand.
ACCGAGCTCGCTGCATGCGGCCGTTGCGAGCGTCGGGCAGCTCTCGGTCATCGCGCAGACGCGCCAGACCCACGCGCCCTCCGGGAAAGCGCTGGGGACGACGTAGCTCGTCGATCGCAGGCCGTTCACCGCCAGCCGCAGATTTTCTTCGTCGACGCCGATGAGCACGGCGTACGCGATCGAATCGCTCGGGAGGATGCCGGGTGCGGTAGGGCGCTCCCAGCTCAACGCGATGGGGGCCTCGATATCCGCGCAGTCACCGGGATCGACCGCGAGACCCGTCGCAGGCGGTGGGCACGGCACCGGGGGAGGTCGCGTGCGGAACTGCCACAGCTCGCCTTCGGTCACGCGATCCAGGATGTTCACCGCGTCGACCTGCCACTCGTACGGCGTCTCGTACTCCAGCTGCGGCGCTCGCATGCACGGACTCGTCAACCCGGTCCCGCCTTCCAGCGGGATCGGCGTGCGCGTGCCGTCGCCCTCGATTCTCCACAGCGCGACGTTCCAGCTCACCGCGTGCGGCGTCGCTTCCCAGCACAGCGTCGGCGCGATCGGCACGACGGGCTCGTCCGATACCTCAGGACGCGGATTGCGTGCGGGCTCTGCCGGCAGGAAGAGGCTGTGTCGATTGACGACGGGGACGGTGACGATCGGCGCGTTGTTGTCGAAACGGATCGACGCCCCGTTCGTGATCGGATCGTCGTCCTCGAGGCCCGGCCGCACGCCGACCGCGAACGACACCCAGCCCTCGCCCGTCGGGCGCGGGTCGTTCGGCGGCAGGAAGCCGACGCGCGGGTCGTCGCCGACGTCGTCCGGGCGACCCGATGCGCGCGCGACCGTCTCGAAGCGCCAGGTGATCGTCCGCGTGGTGCGGTCGACGTCGATATCGATCGTGTAGTCGAGCGGCACCGAGAACGCGTCGCCCGTATCGAGTACGGGTTGGCGCGCGATGGCGTCGCCGTAGCCGTCGAGGTGCACGACGCGACCCGCGACATTCACCGCGAGCAGCCGCAACGTGTCCATGTCGAGATTCTCGTGCAGGACATCGGTGATGGTCACCCGTCGCGCAGCGGCTCCGGCGTTCGGCTTGTTCTCGAAGAAGATCGTGTAGATGAGCTCCGCGTCCGAGCCGATCAGATTGCGGTCGCCGAGGCCGTCCGGGCCGGTCTTCTCGTTCGGGTCGAACGAGCCGACGATGATCGTGCGCGCCTCGGCGGCCTTCACCAGAAGCTCGCGCGGCGGGAAGACCGCGTCCTCCGGCAGACCCGGTACCGCGCAGTCCACACATGGATCGACCGCGTGGGCGAAATCGATCGGGAGCTCGAGACGCACGTCGACGAGATCGCCTCCTGGCGGTGTCCGCACGTCGACAGCACCTGCGCGACGATCCGCTTCGATGCGGTGCGGAGTGTCGCTCTCGAGACCATCGAGGACGAAGCGCCCCCGGGCGTCGGTGACGGTCGAGGCGACCGCAACATCCGCCTCGACGTCGAACGCGACGACGGTCGCGCCGGCGACCGGCCCGAGCGTCGTCGTGTCGAGCAAGCGTCCCGCGACGGCCGCCGTCGGCAACCCGAGCGCCTCGCGCGTCGCGAAGCGGAGAAGGTCGCGCACGGATGTCGCCGGCACGCCGCGACGACCGAAGCGCGTCGCGATCCCCGCGAGGTTCTCGTGGACCTCGAGCCACGTCGCACCGAGTCGGGACGAGAGCTGCGGCCACAACGCGCTCCACGCGTCGTCGTCGAGTCCGGCCGGTGGCGCGAGCGTCTCCCAACCGACGGGATCGCCCGGCAGTGGCAGCAGGAGGCGCGCTTCGAATGTCGTCGTGCAGAAGAAGCAGCGTGGATCGACGTTGCGGAACTCGATCGGAATCTCGACCTCGGCACCCGCCGCGAGTCGACCCACCACGCCGCGCGGATCGGCGCCGAGAACGAGCATGCGACGGCGTTCGAGCTCGTCGTCCTCGATGTCGACTTCCTCGCCGTCGAGCCGCAGATCCGTCGCCGTGGGCTCGTCTGCGGCGCCGCCGCCGTCCGGTTGCGTGAAGCGCGTCGTGATCTCGACGATCGGCGCGACGAGCTCCTCGGCGCCGTGGTTGCGCAGACGCAGGGTGCCCCGCGACACGACGTTCTGGCGGTAGAAGTCGGCGAACGAGAGCTCGACCTCGAGACCGGTCACGTCGCCGAGGGGAACGATCTCGAACGCATCTTCGAGCGGCGGAAACGGAATGTCGCCGCTCCGCGCGATGAGGTCGTAGCGATCGCCCGGTGTGGCGTTCGAGGGAATGGTCAGAACGACATCGACGCGCGTGTCGCTGACGAGGACCGGCGCGGTGACGCCTACGGCCGGTCGTCCCGGCGACGTGAGCGAGAACTCAGTCTCTTCGTCGAAGCCCGCACCGCGGATGACCACGTTCAGACGCGTGCCGGGCGCACCGTGCGCGGGCGTCAGGCTCTCGAGGCCGACGTCGGGCACCTCGACGCGCAACGTGATCTCGCTCGACGCGGTGCGGCCGTCGGATCGCGCGAGCGCGTAGCCGACGTCGTCGCGAGCGGCTCGCAGGACGAGGCGTTGCGTGCTGCCGTGCCGTGTCGCGGCGCGGAAGAAGTCCGACGGCGACGCCTCGCGGCCCCATTGGAACCACATCGCGTTATCGTTGTCGGCCTCCGTATCGGTGAGCGTCAGCACGACGGGTGAGCCGACGGGCGCGGTGAACGAGAAGCACGCGTCGCGACGGCACGCATCGAGCGAAGCCGACAGCTCTAGCGACTCGCCGCGCGCGACCGCGGCCGGTTCATCGGTACAGATGGCCGCCGGATCGAACGGGCCGCCGCTGTCCTGACACGCGTCGCCGATGCAGTCGCCGTCGAGATCGGCCTGCGACGGATCGAACGTGTCGGGACAGCGGTCGATGTCGTCGCACACGCCATCGCCGTCGCGGTCCGGGCACTCCGGCGGCTGCGGCCAGATGCGGAGACCGCACGCGGCGGTGACACTGCCGACGGTGATCAACACGACGCGCGGCTCGCCTTCGAACTCGTACTCCAGCACGATCCGGAACGGCGCCCCGTTCGTGCGACAGAGCGTGCAGCCGGAGGTCGTCGCATGCGCGGTGAACCCCGACGGCGGATTGTCGCGATAGGCGCGGCAGAACTCGACGCCGACGTCGAGCCCGGTGCCGTCGCCGGCTATCGACACGGTGCGGCGCGAGCCCGCGATCGGCGTGCCGAGACCGTCGTCGCCACCGCCGTCCTCCTCGCGCAGCTCGAAGGTCAGCGAGTCGCAGCGGAACGCGCAGAGCGGATCGAACTTGACCCGGCGGCAGAACCCGAGCGTCGGGCACGCGTCCTGATCGGCGTTGAACGCGTCGGGCTCGCAGTCATCGTCGTCGCACGCACCGTCGCGGTCGCGGTCGGGGCACGTCGGCAGGTCGATGACCGGATCGATGCCGCACGCATCGCCACGCCGGCCGCTCTCGAGCCGCTCGCCCCCGACGAGCACGACGAAGGGCTCGTCGCCGTCGCGGCAGATCAACACGCCGGAGTCGACACCGGCGAACGAGAAGCCGTCGACCGGACGCTCGCGGTACGACTCGAGCAGCACCTGAGCGATGTCGAAGCCGTTGCGGCCGCGCACGGGGATCTCGCGGCGATCGATGCGGCCGGCGTCGCCTTCGAGCTCGGCGTCCGCTTCGCGCAGCTCGACCTCGAGCGCGTCGCAGTCGGCCCTCCGGTTCGGAGCGAAGCGCACGACGCGGCACGCGGTCCGGCACGCGACGCGATCGACGGTCTCCAGCGGCAGCGAGCGGCCGTTCGCATCGGTGAGCACATTCGCGACGGGAGCGATCGACGGACCGAGGCAGTCGGCGAACCGAATCGGCGCGCACGTGTTCTCGGCGGCCGCCGGTCCCGGCGCGAAGCGCAGCGTGAGCACGCGGTGCTCCTCGCCGCCGGGAAGGGTCAGCACCTCGTCGTCGCGACCGGGGTGGAGCCACGCGATCGTCAGCGCCGCGTCGAGCTCCGCCTCGGCCGCGCACGAGCTCTCCGGCGTCGCGTCGTACCACACCGTCGGAATGCCGCCGGGAAGCGCGCCGCCGGCGGGGAAGTCCGGCCCTTCGGTGACGTCCTCGAGCACGAAGCGGCTCGACGCGTAGCGCAGCGCGATCTCGCCGCCGCGGAACGCGGCCGACGCGTGGACCACGACGTGGAAGGTGAACGCGTCCTCGGGCGCCAAGCGCACGGTGGACGCGCGGCCGCGGGCAGTAACAGCGACGAGCAGGACGGCGAGGAGGAGCGACGCCCGCCTGAACGAAGAGAAGAAAACCCTTTTCTCCGGCGGGGACTCTTGCCGCCTCGAAGTGGGATTTCTAAGGAACCCAGGAACCCAGGAAAGGAGGTGAATGCCCACTCCTGGGTTCCTGGGTTCCTTAGAGTTCTTTCGTCCTGGCGGCCTCCGACGTCGAGTTTCGGGCAACGCCCTGGATAGGAGCTCTGTGGTGGCTCTTTCTTGGTCTTTCGGAGTCGGAATCGGGGTCAGCATGGGTCTCGGAGCCTTCGTCAGGGGGTTGCACGCGAGCTCGTTCTTCGCGGCTCAGATGCACGCCGGCTCGATACAGAGCGCCGGGGACGGATCGGTCGGATCGACGCCGCAACCGGGGAACGGAGCCGCGGGCGCCGGGCCCATGTGGAAGCGCCAGTTCAGCAGGTAGATCGCGTCGGACTGATCGACGGCGCCGTCGTCGTTCGCGTCGGAAGCGACCGGGCAGGTCGTGCAGCCGCGGCCGAGGAACTGGCACAGCAGGATGGCGATCGGGTCGCTGACGTCGTAGCGGCCGTCACCGTTGGCGTCGCCGCGGCGGAACGGCGTGTCGACCGTCAGGCAGAGGCGAGCATCGACCGTCTCGGCGACGACCGTGCCGCCGAGCGGGTGCGTGACGATGTTCTCGACGGGTCCCTCGGCCGGTCCGAGGCAGTCGAGGAACTCGATCGCCGGGCACGTCTCGTTGTCGGTGCCGTCGGCGGGGTCGAAGCACAGGGTCAGGATCTCGTGACGACCGGGCAGCAGGATGACGTCGCCGCCGTCGCGATCGAGCCAGTTGATCGTCAGGCCGCGGTCGATGTCCGGGTCTTCCGGTGCCGGCGTGCAGCCGTCGAGCGGGATGTCGGTGACGACGTCGATGTCGATCTCCTCGGGGAGATCCGGTCCCGCCGTGACGTTCTCCGCTGCGAGCGATACGACCGACGACGGGTAGCCGATCGTGAAGGCGCCACCGACGACGGGGACGTTGTTGATCAGGCGAACGCTGATGCAGTTCGGGCCGGCGTCGACGAGCTGGTAGACGGCCTCGGTGATGTCGGGGCACGAGCCGGAGATGCACTGCAGGCTGATGTCGTAGCGGCCGGTGGCGTTTTCGCCGTTCTCGGAGATCGACGCGTAGTAGCTGCCGGTGGTCGGGATGTCCGCCTGCGTCGAGAAATCGGCGCCGGACGAGGTCGAGTAGTTAACGACCAAGCGGACGCCGTCTTCTGACCAGATCTCGACATGCCCTTGCCAACTGTCGAGGACGCGCAAATGGAGGCTCACTCGCGTGCCCTCTTCAGCGTCGAAGACGAAGAAGTCGGTGTCACTGGCCGGAAAAACCGAGTCTTCGAATCGAGCGGAACCGGGGTACAACCGGAGGAGGTTCAGATCTCGCTCGTTGAGAAGCGGGGGCATACGCTCGAGTTGTAGGATGTACCCTCCCGCCGCGTTTTCTCCGCGCTCGTAGAGTCTGACCTGAAAGCGACCCCGTTTCTGGAGGGTGATCTGCGAGCGGTAACTATCTCCCGAGGAAGTCGTATAGTTGGTCAGCACCCGGTCGCCATCGGGATCCACAGCGTGGATCTCCATCTGCACCGATCCGAGTGCGTGAATAGTCAGCTTGACCACGTCGCCGATCTCACCGAAGAACTCGTACAGATCGGAATCCCCGATCACGTCGATCGCCGCGCCAACCGTGTGGTCGCCGTACTCGAGCTCGACCGGCTCGAGCCCCTCGATGACCCGGACCGGCGACTCGATGTTCTGCGCGGCGGCCTCGCGCGGCGAGCCGATGACGGCCGTGAGGGCGAAGAGGGCTGCGAGGGGCGTGTGGCGTGTCCGCATGGTTCGTCTCCTGGTGTGACCTGATCTCTTCGTGTCGTATCTCGTCGAACGCCTGTCGTCCGACACTCCGTGGACGGCAGGCGGGCCGGCGCGTGTCACTCGCCTGGCGGATTCTCTCGTTTCTCTGCCACCAACCGGACTCCCGAGTGGCGGTATCGCCCGCCAGGCTTGAGCCCGTTGCGCGTCGCGCAGCGCAGGAAGAACTCGTCGCGCGCGTCCCAGCTGCCGCCCCGGTACACAGCGAAGCCGTCGCGCCGCATGCCGAGCGTGTGCTCGGTGCTCGAGCCGGCGAGGTCGCGAACGCCGAAGACGCTCTCGTCCAGCGGCGACACGCCGCCGAGTTCGGGCGCGGAGCTCGTCTTGAACGATCCGGCCCAGCACCACGCGTGGCTCGCGACGAAGAAATCGCCCCACGGGTAGAGCCGGCGGTCGACGCCGCGCGCCGCGCGCTCCCACTCCTCGTCGCGCGGCAGCCGGTAGCGCCAGGGCTGGCCCTCGGCTTCGGCGCGGCGTGTCTTCCACGCGGCGAACTCGCGCGCCGCGGGTCGCGACACGTGGAACACGGCGACATCGCGCGTCGCCGGGTACTTTCCCTTCTCGATCTCCCATCGCCCTGCCTCGGCGCGATGCGTCCAGTATAGCGCGTCGTCGGGGCCCGGGACGATGCGCACCGTCGTGCCGCGGTGTTCCTCCAAGAACGGCGTCTCGAGCACACCGAGCGCCGTCGTCCGCGCGAAGACTTCGGTATCGTTGACGAATGCGAGCCACTCGCTCGATGGGACCTCGAGCCGCCCGATGAAGAAGCCCGGCACGTGTCGCACGCCGCGCGCGAAGGGCTGGAACGCGTCGGGATCGCCGCCGGTGGCGAGGTCGCCGGAGGGAATCCACACGAAGTCCGGCGGCCCCTCGCTGATCGCGGGCAGCCGAATCTTGTCGACGCGATCGGCAGCGTCGGCCATGCGCGCGCGCGGTGCGGCGACCGGATACCGCGTCTCTTCGTGTCCGTCCTTCGTCAGAACGAGCAGGTAGCTGCCGCGTGGCAGGTCGAGCTCGACCGCGCTCTCGGTCGAAGTCGTGCCGACGAGTCGGTCGTCGAGAGACTCGAGCGGATAGCCCGCCAGCGTGAAGCCGAACTGGTAGTAGTAGTGGACGATGCGCCCGGGCTCGTACTCGGGGATCCAGCGGCGCAGGATCCTGTTGCCGATGGCGGTGAACGGCGTCCACTCCAGGGTCACCTCAGTGCCGTCGCGCCGGACGATGACCGGTAGGCTCTCGTCCTCCTTGACGCTCGCGAGCGCTGCGGCCAGATCGGTCCGCGTGCGCACGGCCTGTCCACGTACGCTGACGAAGCGGTCGCCGGCGCGAAAGCCCGCGCCGTCTTCGAACCAGATCCTCTCGACGCGCAGGAAAGGGTCGCCGACGACGCCGCGCCCCGGATGGAACGGCAGCGGCACCCGACGCCCCTCGACTAGCTCGTACCGGAAGCAGTGCACGCGCGCCCCCGGCGGATCGCTCAGTACACGGACGGTCGCGCGGCCGGAGACCTCGTCCTCATGTCGTCCGGTGCCGTACGCCACGACCATGCGCCGTAGCGCCTCGGCCGCGCTCAGGATCGCGGTGCCGCTCTGGAGATCGCGGTAGCGCTCGAGATAGACGTCCTCGAGGAGTTCGGCGGCCCTGCGGCGCGCGTCGGTGTCGAGGCCCGCGAGGTCGTACGCCTCGTGCAACCGTCGCAGCGGCGTCGTCACATCGAGCTTCGACCGCAGCTCGCGCGCGCGCGTCCACAGGTCGATCTCGTCAGCGAGCTCCCACGATGGCGCCCAACGTTCGCGGCGTTTACGGGCTTCGACCAGCCGACTCTCGAGATCGCGCACGACGCGCTCGCCCGCCGCGTGATCCCCCCACGCCTTTTCGCCGCGGTCGATCATCGCGCTCACGACGTCGTCACCGACCGCCTTCTCGCTTCTCGAGCCCGGGGTGAGTTCGCGCAGCGTCTCCCACTTGGCGCGGGCCGCATCGAGGTCGCCGTGTTCGATCGCCGCCGCGGCGTCGCGGGCCAGCCCGTCCATCTCGCGGGCTCGGAGGTACCGCGTGGTGACGATGGCGATGATGCCCACTGCGACGATCGCACCGATGGCCGCGACGGCGAGACGGTGGCGTCGCACGAACTTCCGGGTCGTGTAGATCGGTCCCGGCGTCCGCGCGGCGACCGGACGGTGGGCGAGGTATCGCTCGATGTCATCCGCAAGCGCCGCGGCGCTCGCGTAGCGGCGATCGGGGTCGCGCGCCATCGCCTGAGCGACGATGGCGCCCAGATCGCCGCGGGCGACCCGGCGCAGAGAGCGCGTATCGGTGCCGCGACGCGCGGCCACCTCGGCGGCCGTGGTTCCGAGCCGGCTGACGGCCTCGGCCGGTGTCAACGGATCCTCGCGCGCCACCACGCGCTCGATCTCCGCCGGGCTGACGCCGCGCAGCGTGCTACGAAACGGCAAGGCGCCGGTGACGAGCTGAAAGAGCATAACACCGAGCGCATACACGTCGGACCGCGTGTCGGCCGCGAGCGGATCGACGATCTGCTCCGGGCTCATGTAGGCCGGCGTGCCGAGGATGTCGCCGGCGCGCGTCGCGTCCGCGACGTCGGCGAAGCGCTCGTCGAGCACCTTGGCGAGGCCGAAGTCGATGACCTTCGCGACGGGCGGCTCGCCCTCGACCGCACTGACGAGCACGTTGGCCGGTTTCAGGTCTCGATGCAGGAAACCCTTCGAGTGCGCGTGCCAGACCGCATGGCATATGCGGACGAAGACGGCGAGCCGCGCCTCGATCGACAGGGATCCCTCGTCGCAGAACGCCGTCAGCGGCACGCCGCGGATGAGCTCCATGACGTAGTAGGGCTGCCCGCGCTCGGTGACGCCGGCGTCGATCAGCTGGGCGATTCCGGTGTGCTCCATCGCGGCGAGCGCTTGGCACTCGACGCGGAACCGCGCCAGAAGAGCGTCGCTGGCTGCGGCGCGCAGCAGCTTCAGCGCGACCTCGCGGCACACGGGTTCGGTCTGGCTGGCTAGGAAGACCGTCCCGAACCCGCCCGCTCCGATCTCCTCGCGCAGCGCATAGGGACCGATGGCATCGCCGACGCGAGCGCCGAGATCGTCGAAGCGCTTCCACACCTCGGTGAGCTCGCCGGCCGGCTCCCGGTCCGAGGACTCGGCCGCCGCCGGTCGATCCGCGTCGACCGCGATCGAGTCGAGCCAGCGCAGGCCCTCGGCCAGTTCGGGATATCGCGTGCAGTACTCGTCGAGCGATACGTCTTCACCGCGCTCCCGGCAGGACCGGAAGTGCGCGAATGCAGCCTCAGCATTCTCGAATGCCGGAAACCCGTTCACACGGTGCCCTCAAGAGTCGCAAGCCCGAGTGCCGCGCACGGTCGAGCCCCGACTATACCGACGCGGCGCGAGACGTGTCAATCGTGGCCGCCGTTGATGCGGCGCTCTCGAGGGCTAACATGACGTCATGAGCAGCCGGCCCGACGAGACTCTCCAGACGACGCTGCGCCTTGTCGCGGACGCGCGCACTGACGACCGCGAGGCGCTCGACGAGCTCTTCGCGCGCTACGCACCGCGCGTTCGGAGCATCGTGGCCATGCGGCTCGATCGGCCGATCCGCCGCGTCGCCGAGTTCGACGACGTCGTGCAGGAGACGATGCTGCGCGCGTTTCGAGGCGTCAGTCGGTTCCGCGGCGAGTCGGTGGGGGAGTTCCGCAATTGGCTCGCACGGATCGTCGAGAACACGATCCGCGACCTGCTCGCCAAGGGGAAGACGAAGAAGAGCGGCGCTGGGGGCGAGCGCTGCTTCGGGGAACTCGGCGATGACGCGCTGTCGTCGTCCATATTCGCCGGACGCGACGACTCGCCGAGCCAGAAGGCGATGGGACGAGAGCTCGAGGAGCGCGTCGAGGCGGCGCTCCTCGAGCTCAGCCCGCGTTACCGCGAGGTGATCGTGCTGCGCAAGCTGTGCGAGATGAGTGACGAGGAGATCGCCGTCGAGCTCGGATTCGAGACGACGGACAACGTGCGGACGGTCTGCAGTCGGGCGTTGCGCAAGCTCGAGGATGCGCTCTCTTAGTGCCGCCTTTCACAAGTTCCTGTGCATACGAGCGGCATCTACGCCCGCTGGCTTTGTTGCGCTCAGTCGACTATGCGCCTCCGGCATGGACTCCTTCGCGCGCCGCGCCAGCGAACGAATCTGCTCGCTCGATATGCACAGGGACTTGCGAAACACGGCAATTTGCGCGCGGTCAGGGGCGCGCGACCGTCGTGACCTCGTGGCCTTCGGATGCGCCGTTCACGGCGCGGATCAGCTGCTCGGCGACGTAGTCGCCCCAGACCTGCGCGACCTCGCGGTGGAACGGCTGCGTCGCATCGGCGTCGTAGGTCATCATGTAGAACGCCGCAAGAGCCGACGACGCGCCGTACCCGGGAAGCCACCAGCCGGTCTCGGCGAAGAAGGCGCGGCCGAAATCGCAGTGGCGCATCTCGAAGCTCGCGGGCACGGAGATGGTTTGCGCGAGCTTCGCGGCCGTGTCGTCCAGGAGGTCGATCTCCGTCGTCAGGTGGCCGTGGTAGACGTAACCGTGCCCCGCCGGCAGGAAGAGCAGGAAGCCGGGAAAGGTCAGCGGGAAGTTCCACCCTGAGCCCTCGTACTCGGCACGCGGTCGGATGGCGATCACCAGGTCGGGCTCGAAGCCGGGCTCCACACGCTGCGGGCTCCAGCTCGTGCGCACCTGGTCGATGGAGGGATGCCGGCGGAGCGCTTCGACGATGTGCTGGGTCAAGCGGCTGCTCTGGTCGATTTCGGCGTTGGTGACCGCATCGGCCGAGTCCTCGGCGGCCGCGTCGGCAAGGCGTGTCGTGACGACGGCGACGGACTTCGGAGGGCCGTCGGTCAGCGGGATGTCGTACTCCTCGAGGTTGACGATCTCGAGCTGGTGGGCACAGGACACGGACAGAAAGGCGAGGGACGCGCAAGCGAGCGCTCGGATGACACGGTTCATGACGACCTCCGGGAGACTGGGGCGGCCGGAACGCTGCCGCGGATCACCTGCCGCGGCTGGAAGCGCGTCGGCCATCAGCGTGGACGGGAAGCCGTCCGCACCGTGTCACTCGGATTCGACTTCACTCGGAATCGGCCTCGGTCTCGACGAGGAACAGCGCGTCCTTCGGCCCCAGCGTGACGCTCGCGCCGACTCGCCGGCCGTCGTTCGTCGTCGGATCCTGCTCCGGCGTACCGCTCAGCCGCCGGAACGCCCGACCGGGAAAGAGCGCCCCGATGTCGAGCGAGTGCGGCCGCGGCGACGGATTCGCGAGCACCACGCCGTGCTCGAACTCGCGGGCCGTCACGTCCGGAGCCGCATGCGCCGCGATCGCGTGGATCGTCGCCGGCCCGATGCCCTCGATCTGGAACTCGAGATCGACGCGCGGCGACCGGATGTCGGTGAACGCGAAGTACGACGTGAACTCGCGATCGTCGACCCAGCTCATGGACTCGACTGCCGGGGTCAGCGCATCGACGCCTTCCGGCCCGACGACGCGCACGTCGCCCCAGTACGCGTGATCCGTCGTCGAGTTGTCGCGCGGCCCGCAGTCGGCGACGAACTCGAAGCGCAGCGTGTGGCCGGCGAGACGGCTCAGCGACACGCGATGCTCTTCCCAGCGCGACGCGATCTGCACGTGCTCGAGGACGGTCTCGCGCGGACCGACCGTATCACCTTCGAGCACCGCGACCCGCACGCGGAACACGACCCCGTCGCTGCGCCCCGGGCTCCTCTCGCCCATGCCGGTGCAGAGCTCGAGCACGCTGCCCTTCTCGACGCGCGCGTCGCGGCGCCAGATCGTCGCCCCCGTGCCGTCGAGATAGGGCGGGTGCGTGCGGTACGCATTGCGCGCCTCCCCTCCGAGTCGACGGCGTGGCACCCAGCCGACGGCCGCGCCGGTCGCTGGATCGAGCGGCCGTTCCTCCTCGCCGCGTCGATGCATCGTCGTCTCGGGAAGCTCGGGACGCGTGAAGATCCCCGCGGGCGGCGCGATGCCGACGCGGAGAAGGCGCGGCACGGACGGCGGAAAGCCCGGAAGCGGACCTTGCGATGATGCGGTCACCGCGACGAGCAGCTCGGGACCGTCGCACGGCACGTCGTGAAGTCGAAAGCGCAACCGATCCTTCGTCGCGTTCGTCGCTGACACGCGGAGCGAAGATTCGCCGACGCGCGCGTCGCAGCCGCGGCCCTCCCAACGCCGTTCGCGCAGCGTGCTCGGCTGCCGCGTCGCGAGGCGCCTTGCCGGGCCGCGCGGCATGCCGAGCCAGCCGAGTCGCTTGTCCCGTCCCATGCACAGCTCGTCCCAGACGGCGATGCGCTGTCCACGGACTCTCGGCGGCGGAAAGCTGTAGCAGATCGCCGCGTCGGTGAACACGGCCGCCGCGAACACGAGGCGGTGCGTCGAGAACGGCACGTCCGGTCGCAACGTCTGACCGGGTTGCGGACCCGGGGTGATGAACATGTGGTTGATGTAATTGAAGGCCGGCGCGCGACCGCGGTACGACCAGAAGAAGTGGCGGTTGAGCCCGCCCGACCAATCGCCGATCGCGTGGTCGCTCAGAGTCGGCCATCCCTCGCTCTCGATGCCGTTCAGCACCCGGGACGCGCGTTGCGAGCGACTGCTGTGCCCGTCGGCGAGCATGAGCCGATCGTCGCCCAGCTTCTCGCGCAAGCGCGTGCAGAAGTCGACGACGCCGATGCCGTACGTCTCGAGCCCGTCGATGATGCCCCCGTCGATCTCGCCGTCGGCGTCGCAGTCGGGGCCCCGTCTTCGCGCACCGCCGGAGCGGGTGTGAAACAAGACATCGAACTCGAGCCCGTCGAACGCGGCGAGCTCGCCCGATGTCGCGAAGCGTGCGGCCAGCTCGTCGACGTGCACGTCGACGCACGAGCGTCCCTGCGCGTCACGCGGGCAGCGGGTCGAGTAGTTGTACATCCACAGGAGGTGCGAGCGACGCCCCCAGGGCCCCTCGGTCAGGTGTGCGGCCGCGTAGCCCGTGCCGGCGGGAAACGCCAGCGGCTTCGTGCCGTAGCAGCCGCGCTCGACGCGGATCGTCTTCTTCCGCATGTCGATCGCGACGACGCGCACCTGTTCGCTGCGGTGCCAGTCGGGGTTGCCGTCCGCGTCGAATCGACACAAGCCGACATCCTCGCGGCGGTCGCGGAAACGTCCGATGTCGGTCTGGAAGAGCTCGGGTCGGTCGACGCGGATCGTCGTCTCGTCGCCTTCCGCGGGAACATCGGACAAGATGCGCGCGCCGTTGTGGTAGATCCAATGGCCTGCGAAGTAGCGTCCTTCGAGAGAGCGCGGGTCGCGCGCGTTGCCGTTGTAGTGAAGCAGCACGAGCTGATGCGGATGGCGCGCCTTGAAACGCGTGAAGACGTCGATGTTGCGAATCGAGCGCCCGGGGACCTCCTCCTCGAGAGCCTTGCCCTCGATGCCCATCAGGCGCCCGAACGTGCGCTCCCACGATGCATACTCGACGGCTCGCTGAGCCGCGACGCTTTCGCATTGACGGAAGAAGAACGCGCGAGGGTAGCCGTCGCGGAGCACGCGGAGCTTCGTGAGTCGCGCGTCGTCGTCGGCGCGCGCCGCGGTCATGGCGAGGCCGGCGAGTGCCGTTGTCAGGACGGCGTGAAGGGCTGGTCGCAAGGCGAGCGTGCTCCTTGTAGCTGCTCGAGGGTATCCACCGTAGATGATTCGGACGCTCCGGCGGGGCCCATGACGGAGGTCACGCAAGACCCGGTAACTCGGCGCCTCTTGTGGTATCGTCCGCCTGTCGATACCGATGATCGGAGCACCAGCCATGAGCCCGACCTACCGCTATCCGCGACCGTCGGTGACGGTCGATGTCGTCCTCTTCGCCGTGCGTGACGCACGTCTCGAGCTGCTGCTCATCCAGCGCGGTAACGAGCCGTTCGCCGGACGCTGGGCGTTGCCGGGCGGCTTCCTCGACATGGACGAGGAGCTCGAGGCCGCCGCGCGACGCGAGCTGCTCGAAGAGACCGCGGTGCGCGCCGGAGCGCTCGAGGAGCTCGGCGCGTACGGCACGGTGGGGCGCGATCCACGGGGCCGGACGATCTCCGTCGCGTACCTCGCACTGGTGTGCGGCGCGCCACCTGTGGCGATCGCGGGCGACGACGCGTCGTCGGCGCGTTGGGTGCGTGCGGATCGGTTGCCGCTGATGGCGTTCGATCACCGTCGCATCGTGAAAGACGCGCTACGCCGACTCGACCGAATGATCTTCGACCTCGACGCGGATCTCGTTCGCCTGCTTCCGCGCCGGTTCACGGCGTCGGAGCTGCGCGCCTTGTGCACCGCGGGGAGGTCGGGCGATGCGGGGCGACGCGACCCGGTGCGCAGCTTGCGCAGCCGAGACCTGATCGAACGCTGTGACGGAGCCGAGCCGTCCTACCGGCCTTGCAAGAGGAGGCGAACGCCGTGAGCCAGCCCGAGGAGACGCCGAGTCCGGGTCAGAGTGGATCACCTACTTCGAGCGACGCCGACTTCCGCGCGGCGATGAACGAGGTTCGCAGCAACATCGAGGTGCGACGGTTGATGCTCGTCATCAGCCACGTTCTCGTGCCGGCGCTCGCGATGGCGATGACCGACTCGATGACGGGAAGCCACTACACCGAAGCGATCGAGTGGCTGCCGGAGAACATCTTGAGCATCGTCGGAGCCATTCTCGTGCTCGCGGGAGCGATCACGACCGGCGTGCTCGCGCGGTGCCACTTCGGGCTCGTCGTCAACGGCAACAAGATGCGGCGCGTCGTGACCGGGGCGAGCGATCACCGGCCGCTCAACTGGCTGGGCGTGACGACGAACTTCACGGCGTTGACCGCCCTGTCGTCTGGAGCCGGACTCGCGCTCCTGCTCGTATCGCTCGGTCAGGGATGGATCGGCGTGGTCGCCGGGCCGGCTCTGTGCGTCGCCCTGATGCTGTTCCTGCGCGTTCAGCACTGGCGGGCCAACCGGCTGTCGCAGCGACTCGAAGCGAACTGGGAACACGGCGAGGTTCCCGTTTCGCTGCGCGAAGAGCACGCGCGGCAGTCGCTCGAAGATACGACCTCCGACGTGTCGGTGGTCGTGACGATGGGAGCGGCGCTGTTCGCCGGGACATTCAACGCGATGACGAACGTCGGCGGCGTCGCCGATGGCCTCGACCTCGGCTTGCCGATCGCGGCGGTGCGCGAGTGGGGACTGGTCGCAGTCAGCGGCTACACGCTCGTATCGCTTCTGCTCTCCGGGCGCATGGTCATCCGGCTGCGCATCGCGCTTGCCGACCACTCGAGAACACTCGCGCGGTTGCGAGAGGAGCCGGACGATCCGTATCGCTTCAGCATTCGCGAGCGGACGTTCCTCCTGTATGTGCTGCAGCTCGTCCTGACGTGTGTGTGTGCGTTGGTGTTGCTGTGGACGCTCGCCGGGCCGATCGCCGGCGGGGCGACCGCGGCCGGCTTGCTGCTCGTCGGCGTCGCCTGGTTCCCGCTGCGGCTGGCGCACGCCGCGAAGAAGGACCGCGGCTGAGACGGCCGCGCGTCGCCCCGCCGGCGAGTGACCCGTGATGCGTGAAGGCCGGACGACTACGATGCGAGCAACACACTTCGTCTCGTTATCGGAGGCTCACCATGACCCGACTCGCCGCCCGGACAGCGACCATCGCGCTACTGTCGGTCACGCTCGCACATACCGACGATTCCGGCACCGAGCGAGCTCCCCGCGCGCCCTGGCTGGTCGGTCGCCTCGAGCCGACTTGGGCCGACGCGCGACCCCGTCGGACGTTGACCATCCGGCACGACGCGCAGGAGTCCGACGAGGCGAACGGCGCGGCACTCGCGACCGAACTCGTCGCGCTGAAGCCCGGCGACCGCCTCGAGATCGGTCCCGGGCGCTACTCGATCGCCCGCAAGCTCGATCTGGCCCTGCGCGGCACGGCACAGGCGCCGATCTGGATCGTCGCGGCCGACGCGAAGAAGAAACCGGTCATCACGCGTCCCGATGCGCGGCAGAACGTGATGAACGTCGGCGAGCGCTCGCGCACCGAGTACGTGTGCCTTCGCGACCTCGAGCTCACTGGCGGCAGCACGCTCATCCGCTTCTACGATTGTCGCCACATCTGGCTCGATCGGTGTCACCTGCACCACGCCGGGCACGAGGGCATCACGACGAACACGCGCGACACGAGCCACTTCTTCATCACCCGCAACCACTTCCACGATTTCAAGCAGCCGGGCGCGACGGGCGAGGCGATGTACCTCGGCGCCAACCACGGGAAGGTCGCGATGTCGTATTCGGTCATCGCCGGCAACCACGTGCACGATTGCGGCGGGCGTCAGGGCGATGGCATCGAGCTCAAGCAGGGCTCGCACCACTGCTGGATCGTCGGCAACACGGTGCACGATACGAGGTATCCGTCGATCCTCGTGTACGGGACCGGTGGCAAGGGCATCAACGTGATCGAGCGTAATGTCTGCTATCGCAGCGGCGACAACGTGATCCAGGTGCAGGGCGAGGCCATCGTTCGCAACAACCTGCTGATCGCGGCGGCGGGCTCAGGGATCGCGAGCACCGACCATCAGGGCAAGTCGTGCGATCTGCAGATCCTGCACAACACGATCATCTCGCAGCGTCGTGGCGCGAACCTGACGAGCTGGAACGGGCGCCAGGGCATGGTGTTCGCGAACAACGTCGTGATCTCGGCCGACCGTGGCGACGCATTGCGGTTCTCGCGCGGTGCGAGCGGCGTGACGATCGCCGGCAATGTCGTCACGGGGCGCGTCTCGGGTGTCAGCGCAGATGGCGCCTTTATCCGCGGCGGCGGGCTGGCCGATCTGGTCGGCGCGTCGTGGGATGGCAAGAAGCGCGACGCCGTACCGCGCCCCGGGAGCCCGGCGATTGGCGCGGCGGACCGTCGCTTCGACGTCGAAGTCGATCTGACCGGTCGCAAGCGAGGGAGTCGTCCCGTCGCCGGAGCGTTCGACGCGAAGTGAGCTCGCTGGTTCGTCCGTGCATCCTTTCGCTTGCCGTGCTCGTGTGCGGTTGCGTTGACGACCGGCCCGCTCGGGACACCGAGGAGGGGCTCGCGCTGTTTCGCGACTACTGCGAGGCCTGTCACGGCCACGAGGGCGAGGGCGCCGAGCACGGCATTCCGCCGCTCGCGGACTCGCCGTGGCTGCGCGGGCCCGAGGGCCGCATCATCCGTATCGTGCTGCACGGCGTCGGTGGGCCGATCGACGTCGGCGGCGAGACGTACGAGCTCGAGATGCCGGGGTTCGGCCAGATTCTGACCGACGCGCAGATCGCGACGGTCCTGTCGACAGTCCGCGCACGCTTCGCGCCGCCGAGCGCCGAGGTCGTTCCGATGACGGTGCGCGAGATCCGCGACGCGCATCCGGATCGCATGGACTACTGGACGGCCGAGGAGCTCCGAGCGATTCGGTGATCCCGGCGCGTCACTTGCGCCCGAGACCGAACTCGTTGCCCATCGCGACGACCTTGCCGTCGCGGAAGTGGATCTCGATGAACTTCGATCCGCTGACGGACTTGCCGCTCTCGTCGCGCAGAACGGCGACGCGCTTCTTGGTCGCGACGTCGAACACGTCGGGCGTGTGGCACCACGCGTACTTGCCGTCGAGGCTGAAGCACACCCAGCCGTGGCCTCCCTGCGAGAGCTCGACGTGCCCCTTCGGCGCGGGCGGCATCTTCGTCATGTCGAAGATGAAGAGCTTGCGTCCCTTCTGATCGCTGATCCACAGCTCGGTCTCGTCCGGGGTCATGCCGGCGCCGTGCGTTCGGTGCTTGATGCGCTCCTTGCCGGCGAAGACGCGGTGGAGGATCTTGGCGTTCTCGAGGTCGACGACGTCGAACCCGACGTGGTTGCCGAGGCACACGTACGCCGTCTTCTGGTCGCTCGTGACGGTGTACGGAAACACGCCGCGTTCACCGACGTCGCGGATCTGCCGGACGATCGCGTCGGTACGCGTGTCGAACACGGTCAGCATCGTCCGCGTGCCGAGGTACGCGAAGCGGCCGTCGAGGCTCGTGATGCTGTTGTGGGCCTGTGGGCCAACCGGGATGCGCTTCAGGAGGTCGCCGTTCTTCGCATCGACGACGAGAAAGCCGCTGTCCTTTCCTCCGTACCACCATCCGGTCGGTACGTAGAGTTTCTTGCCGTCGGGCGTGATCGACGACCGGTCACAGCCTGCCGGATAGGTCTTCTCCCAGACGACCTTCTCGCTCTCGACGTCGAAGCAGCCGAGGCGCCGATTCGTCGTCGAGTAGTACACGCAGTGCGTCTTCGCGTTGCCGGTGAAGCCGCGCAGTCCTTCCTTGAAGACCGGAATCTCGATGCGCCGCACGAACTTGTGCCCCTCGTCGATCGAGAAGATCAGGATCCCCGTGCCGGAGCGCCCTTCCGTCTGAGCGCCGTCGGGGTTGCTGAGGTACAGGTAGCGCTCTGTTGCGGGCTCATCTGCCGAGATCGGGGACGCGAGGAAGAGGGCGACGGCGAGGAGGATCGTTGAGTAGCGCACGGTGTGGCTCCGGCGGGGTCGGTGGCGTGGGATCGCGCTGATTGTACATCACCGCCGGGGGCGCGACGATCGCACGCCTCCGACTCCGACGAGCCGAACCTGTGGACTGGCTCCGCGCGACGGTCCACAATAGACGTCCGTGGTCGTTTCCACGGCTCAGGGTCTTTGCAGCATCAACGCCAGCCGTCCGAGGGAAAGCGCGCATGGTCACCAGGTGGGTCGCCGCGATCGGTCTCGTAGCATCTCTGCTGTTCGCGATGAGCGTGCGGGCCGGCGACACCGTCGTCGTCTTCAGCGAGCTCAACTACCACCCGGCGACCGACGAGGAGCTGAACGAGTGGATCGAGCTGCACAGCTTGATGGCCGTCGATGTCGATCTGTCCGGCTGGCGGATCGGCGGTGGCGTCGATTACACCTTTCCCGCGGGGACCTTGCTGCCGAGCGGCGGATACCTGGTCGTCGCGAAGGCTCCCGAGACGCTCGCGGACGTCGTGGACCCGATGCTCCTCTTCGGCCCGCTGATCGGTCGGTTCGACAATGGTGGCGAGCGCATCGATCTGATCGACAATAGCGATCGCGTGATGGACACCGTGCGCTATCGCGACAGCGGACGCTGGCCGGTCGCAGCTGACGGCTCCGGCGCAACGCTCGCGCGCGTCCGCGAGCTGACCGCGGCTGCGGGAGCCGAGGAGTGGACTTCGAGCGGCAGCGTCGGCGGCACTCCGGGCGCGCCGAACTTCCCCGACGCGACCGGCGGCGGCCCGAGGCTTCCCGCCAGCCTCGTGTCTTACTGGGGCTTCGACGGGAGTGGCAGCACCGCGCGCGATCCGGCCGGAGACAACGATGGTGCGCTGGGCTCGGGGAACACGCGAGTCGCCGGAATCGTCGGCAGCGGCGCGGTCCGGTGCGACAACACGGTCGACGCGCAGATCAACGTCACCAGCGGCTCCGGTGATAACTTCTCGGTGACGGCCGGCATCACGATCGAAGCGCTGATCGTCCTCGAGTGGTCCGGCGACGACGGCGACCAAGACATGATCTTCCGCAAGGAAGACGGCAGCGAGCGCGTCGTCTTCGGCTTCCAGCGCGACGGCAACGACGACGGCCGATCCGAGCCTGCGGTCGACTCGGAACTCCCCGTGTTCGCGTTCGGGCTCAACGTCGGCGGCAGATACCGCGAGCTCGATATGCCCCTCGACGGCTTGCAGGGGCGTCCGTCGCTCGATGATCTGCGGGACGGGGAGCCGCATCACATCGCGGCGACGTACGACAGCGCGACGGGGCACAAGGCGATCTTCGTCGATGGTCTCGAGGTGTATTCCATCGAGCTCGACGCCGGAGACGAGATCGCGAGCGGCGGGCTCGGCTCGGCGTACATCGGCAACATGAGCGGTCGGCGCCAGGCGTTCACCGGCGTCATCGACGAGGTCGCGTACTGGAGCCGCGCGCTCGGGGCGACGACGATCGCGGCGCACGCGCAGAACGCGGCGCTCGGTCGCGACTACTTCTTCGCGCCCGAGACGAGCGGGGAGTCGCTCCCGCTGGCCTTCAACGAGGTGGCTCCCGGCGACGGCTGGATCGAGCTACACAACCTCGGCGGCGCAGCGATCGAGATCGAAGGCGTCGCGATCGCCAGCTCGCGGGGTCCGGGCGAGCGGTATGCGTTCGGCCCGCGCACAATCGCGGCCGGGGAGTTCCTGTCTCTCGACGTGGTGGAGCTCGCCTTCCCGCTGGAGCTCGGCGACAAGCTATTCCTCTACGCTGCGGGCGGTGCCGTCGTCATCGACGCGGTCTCGATCGCGGCCTCCGCCCGCGCTCGCCAGCCGGATGGCACGGGGCGCTGGTTGTCGCCAGCGACGTTGACGCGCGATGCCGCCAACGTTTTCGACTTCCACGACGAAATCGTCATCCACGAGATCCTGTACCCCCAGAGGCCGGAGGCCGCCGCGCCGCCGCTGTTCGACGAGACGCAGCTTCTGCCGATCGAGGCCGTGTGGAGCTACGACTCGAGCGGCGAGGCGCCGGACGCTCGGTGGAACGAGGCCGACTTCGACGACGGCGCGTGGGCGACCGGCGCGGCTCTCCTCTACGTCGAGCGCAGCGACCTGCCCGCTCCGAAGAACACCGAGCTCGAGCTGGGCCCGGTCGCGTTCTACTTCCGCACGGAGTTCGAGTTCTCCGGAGATGCGAGCGAGACAGGGCTGCGGCTTCGCCACGTCATCGACGACGGCGCGGTGTTCTACCTCAACGGCGTCGAGGTCCTCCGCTACAACATGCCGGCGGGGCCGGTCGACGAGAGCACTCTGGCGAGCCCGTCCGTCGGGAACGCGAACTGGGTCGGACCCGTCGAGCTGCCCACCGATGCGCTCGTGGTCGGTACGAACGTGCTCGCCGCCGAGGTGCACCAATCGACGGCGGGGAGCAGCGATATCGTCTTCGGCGCCGATCTCGTCGCCGGTGTCCTCATCGAGGAGGGGCATCCGTTTCGCGAGTCGCCCGAGGCGTGGATCGAGCTCTACAACCGCTCCGACCGCGCTGTCGACATGAGCGGTTGGCGATTCGATCGCGGCATCGAGTACACCTTCGAGGAAGGAATCGTGCTCGGCGCCGACGAGTACCTGCTCGTCGCCGCGGACGCCGAGTTCGCCCGCGCGCTCCATCCCGGAGTTCGCGTCGTCGGTGACTTCGTCGGACGGCTGTCCCACCGCGGCGAGACGTTGCAGCTCGAGGACGCGCTCGGCAATCCGGTCGACGAGGTGACGTACTTCGACGGCGGCTGGTGGCCGTCGCTCGCGGACGGCGGCGGTTCGAGCCTCGAGCTGCGCCACCCCGACGCCGACAATGCGCGTGCAGAGAGCTGGGCAGCAAGCGATGAATCTCCTGGCGCCGGCTGGGTCGACTACGAGTACACGACC
>CAYMRB010000079.1:0-27641 GCA_964392615.1 uncultured Planctomycetia bacterium
GTCGTCTTCGACTCCGGGTCCCGATGCATCCGGCGGCGCGAACCACACGAACCACACCACGACGGCGACGAGGGCGAGCAGGGTGAGCTGAATCCCGCCGAGGACGAGAAACAGCGCGCCCGAGCGCCGCCGCCGACCGCGGCCTCGCGATGCGACGATCTGCTGGCCGCACTGGCTGCAGTAGACCGCCTCACGGTCGTTGAAGCTGCCGCACGCCGGGCATTGATTCATTCGCTGGACCCCGAACGGTTCCGGACGCTACACCCCCCCGACGATACACTCCCATCGAGTATCCGAGACAGCGCTCGATGGCTCAACCGATGACGGCCGGACCGCACGTTCCGGAAAGGCCGCCGCTCGGCTCAGAAATCCGCCACCGCGTGAAGCGTGGTCACGCTCATCCCGAGGTACTCCCGGCCGGAGCGAACGGTCAAGCCACGCGTCTCGCCGAGGAAGTCGAGCGTGCCGAGCGCGCCCTGGAGCCGCGGAATCGCGATGCACAGCGGGCGCAAGACGCCGGATTCCTCATCCGGCAGCATCGTGCCCACGAGCCCGAGAAGCCGCGCGCTCAGGCGACATGTGTCGATCGTGGATCGCCACGTACCGCTCCACACCGCGTCGATCTCCGCGTCCCGCGGTATCCAATCCACCGCCTCGACTCCTTCGCGGCGGTCGAGGAAGGCGCGCAGCGCGGTCTCCGACGTCGCGACGGCGAGCCCCCCGCCGGCCACAGCGAACACAGCCTTGCCGTCGAGAAGCGGTACCGTCAGCGAGAAGGTCGCTCCGTCGACGCCATCGATCGGCTCCCGCTCGAGAACGAGCTGCCATGCCCGCAGGGGCTTGGCGAGGCCCTCGAGCCACGCTTCGACCGCCTCCGCGCTCGCGGCGACGCGCTCCTTCGATCCGGCGCCGGCGAGCTCGAGAAACAGGACCTGGTCTTCACGGCCGACTCCGGCAGCCAGGTTGCGGCCTCCGCGCGAGAAACTCGCGGCAACCCGACGGCCCGAGAAGCTCTTCAGCACGTCCGGACGGAAGCCCTCCTCCGCGAGCGATTCGATCAGGTCTTCACCGAAGAATCGGTCCTGCGACAGCTCCGTGCCGACCGCGACAATCCAGTCCCAGGCGCTCGCCGGGGCGAATCCGGATGCGACGGAGAAGCCTGCCGCGACGCGCGGAACGCGGCGAACGAGGTCGCCCGCCGGACGCTGCGATTCGAATGCCGACGCCAGCGGATTGTCCGCGCCGCCCGCCAGCTCGGTCCGGAAACGACAACGCGCGGCCGTCGCGGTCAGATCGACGTCCAGGTGGTACGACTCGAAGGCGTCGAGCTTCCCGCCCCCCCGGAATACCGGCCGTACGTGAACGTACAGCTCGAACCGGCCGCGTCCGCGCTTCGCTTCCGAGGGCTTTCCGCCCGCCAGGCCGATCGGCGGGCAGCGCTCGAGGGCTCGACGCGCGTCGCGGTACCGATCGCTGTGAACGAAGCCAGGGTCTCGCGCGCGGCCGCGCAGGAGCGAGAAGCTCCGGCGCACGAGCGAGCTGGAGGAGCTGACCGCGATGACGTCGTCCATGCCGCTGATCGCGAGCTGCTCGCCGTAGTCCGCACGGCTGTAGAGCAGCGTTGTCGGCGCTCCGTCGCGATCTCCGATCTCGAACTCGAGATCCTCCCCGATCGCGCTCATGCCGTAGAGGATCGCCCGGAGGGCCATGAGCTGACGGTCGCGCTCGTCCGCGCCGACGCGCGACAACAGAATCATCTCGAAGCGTCCGTCCGCCGCGACACGGGCGGCGAACACGATCTCGCGCGACAGGAGACCCCACCAGTCGACCGCCGCCAGGATCTTTTTCCAATGGACCGCCTCGCCCGCGAACTGCGACCGCTCGTCGGCCGGCAGCATCGCCGCGAGCTCGTGGATGTACGCGTCGAGGGCCCCCGATGCAGCAAGAGCCTGCCGCAAGCGCTTCAGGTGGACCTGAGCGAATCCATCGTTCGGGGAGCTCTCGCAGCGCAGAAAGATGAGCGCATCCGACGGCACGGCCCACGACAGCGGCACCGACTCCGCGCGCAGCGGAAGGCCCGACGCCGCGACGAACAGAATCCCCGCCACGACGAGCCGGACTGCCCGTGGCAGGCCTATCGGCCCTCGTCGGCCCGAGCCCGTGCGGTCCATCGCCTTCCGGTCCATCGTCTTTCGGTGCATCGCATCCCTATGGATCGGACTTCGTCAGCCGAAGATCCACTCGAGAACGGACTTCTGCACGTGAAGTCGGTTCTCGGCCTGGCGCAGGACCACGGAGCGATTGCTGTCGATCACATCGTCCGAGACGACGACGTTGCGGCGCACTGGCAGACAGTGCATGAAGTAGGCGCGCTTCGTCGCCTCCATCAGATCACTGTCGACGATCCAGTCGACGTGCTTCTCGCGCAGGGCCCGCTCGGCAGCGGCATCATCGTACCGGCCGAGCCCGCCCCAGGCCTTGGCGTAGACGATTTCCGCGCCTTCGGCCGCCTCCATGCGGTCGTTGACGATCCGCAGACTGCCGCCAGACTCGTCGGCGAATCCGCCCGCCATGCCGACGAGCGCACTCTCGAGCTCGAAGCCTTCGGGGTGCGCAAGGGTGACGTGCATTCCGAGCTTCGTCATGCCGAGCAGCGCCGAGTTCGCTACCGCCGTCGGCAACGCCCTCGGATGGTTGGCCCAGGTGATCGTCACCTTCTGCCCGCCGACCTTGCCGTACAGCTCGCGGATCGTCATGAGATCGGCGAGCGCCTGGCACGGATGGTAGATCGCGGACTCCATATTGAAGACCGGGATCTTCGCATGCTTCATGAACGTCGTGAACGTCGTGTCGAGCAGGTCCTCCTCCCGACTGACGCCGCGCGCGAACGACCGCAGCCCCATCGTCGCGAAGTAGCGCGACAGCACTCCGATCGCCTCTTTGACGTGCTCCGCGTTTTCGCCGTCCATGCGCTTGCCGGGTTCGGCCTCGAGCGAGAAGAGGCTCTGCGACTCGAGCGTGGAGACGTCGCCGCCAAGACACCGCACCGCGATCTCGAATGAGCAGCGAGTGCGTAGAGACGGGTTCAGAAAGAGCAGTGCGACCTGACGGCGCGCCAAGGATTCGGAGTACGGATCCTCCTTGTACGCAATCGCGCGGTCGAGGAACGCGTTGATCTGGTCGGCGGAGAACTCGTTGAGACTGTAGAAGTGACGCATAAGGACCTCGGCCCGTAAGCGCCGGCGCCCCCGGGGACGCCGACTCTAGAAGAAACCGTGACTGTCCCATGTTCGCGGCGGAGATTCAACCGTCCTTCACGGGCCCGCGTGCACCGGCGGCGGCCCCGGCACTCCCCGCGGGGCGCTCGAGCGGAGTTGAGCCGCCGCGCGGCCGTTGGCCCCTGCGCGCTGAACGTGACGCGGCCGGCTCCAACTCCGCGCGCATGGGCTGCCCGCCAGAAAGCTCCCGCCGCAAACTCGTCCCACCCGGGCAGCCCATGCGGTTATTGTTGAAACGCACGGCGACTTCCGTCGACGTCCATCGTGTCTCGGTGTCGAGTCTCCCCCGCCCCGCCGCCACGCTGCGACCGCCATGACGATTCGCTTCCACTGCCCCGACTGCACGCGCCTGCTCCTCGCACCGCCGCGATTGGGCGGTGCCGAGGTGCGGTGCCCCGATTGCCACGGTGTCGTCTCGGTGCCGGACCTGCCGCCTCCCGTCCCGAGGGCACGCCCCGTCCCGGTGGCGCGCCCCGCTCGCGCGCAGGCCGACACGAGTCCCGAACGCGATCAGGCCGTGCTCTTTCTGCTGTCCTTCTTCCTCGGCTCGATCGGCATCGACCGCTTCTATATGGGGCAGCCGGTTCTCGGGATCCTGAAGATCTTCCTGTCCGTCGCGTCCTGCGGCGCGTGGTACCTC
The DNA here is from genome assembly GCA_964392615.1 of uncultured Planctomycetia bacterium. GTDB lineage: Bacteria > Planctomycetota > UBA8108 > UBA8108 > UBA8108 > CAYMRB01. The sequence continues at coordinate 3,919 of CAYMRB010000079.1, forward strand.
ATCGACCTGATCCTCGCCGGCTGCGGCCTGATGCGCGATGTCGACGGCCGACTGACGCGAGAGTCCTTCGGCGACGAGCCGCGTTCCGCGTGCTCCCAGGCCGGCGCGTTCTGCCTCGGCCTGATGTGCCTCGACCGCCTCTATCTCGGCTTCGTCGGCCTCGGCCTGTTGAAGCTCATCACGCTGGGCGGCTTCGGGCTCTGGTGGCTGATCGATCTCGTCATCACCGGCTGCGGATCGATGCGCGACGTCAACGGCCGCCCCCTCTGCCGCTGAGAGACGCGCCGTACTGCCCCTTCAACGGGCTGCCAGGCAGCGCGTGAACGCGTCGACGAATCGGTCCCACTGCTCTTCGCTGACGGTCAGCGGCGGCAGTAGTCGGATCGTGTTCGGCTGCCCGGAGGTGCCGACGAGAATGCGCTCGGCCATCAGGCGACTCTGTATCTCCTTCGCCGGCAGGTCGCACTCGATGCCGAGCAGGTAGCCGAGGCCGCGCACCTCGCGCACGCCCTGACCGATCAGCGCTCGAAGTCGTTCGATCAGCCGAGCGGAAAGCTCGTCGACCTGGGTGACGAGGCCCTCGTCGCGCATCGTCTCGTAGGTCGCGACCACCGCCGCCATGGCCATCGGTCCGCCCCCGAAAGTCGTCGCCTGATCGCCGGGCTGCACCGTCGCCGCGATCCTCTCGTTGACGATCACCGCGCCGACCGGGAAGCCGCCGCCGAGCCCCTTGGCGGTCGTCACGATGTCCGGCTCGACATCCCAATGCGAGCCGACGAACCAGCGTCCCGTACGCCCGCTGCCCGTCTGGACCTCGTCGAAGATCAGCGCCATGCCACGCTCGTCGCACAGGCGCCGTAGGCCGCGGTAGTAGTCGGAATCGGCCATCTTGACGCCGCAGACGCTCTGGATCGGCTCGAGGATGACCGCCGCGACGTCGCTCGTGTCCATCGAGGCGATCGCGTCGAGATCTCCGAGGGGAACGAACCGCGTCCACTCGGCGATGTTCTGGGGGAACATCGCGCGCGACTTCTCGAAGCCCGTGACGCTCAACGCGCCGATCGTGCGGCCGTGAAAGTCCTCCAGCATCGACACCACGAGGCTGCGACCGGTCGCCTTGCGCGCGATCTTCAGCGCGGTCTCGTTGGACTCGGCTCCCGAGTTGCAGAAGAACGCCTGGTGCATCGACGCATAGCTGTTCTCGACGAGCAGCCGGGCCGCCTCGGCGCGCTGCGGGTGGTAGCACATGTTCGAGTAGAAGTCGAACTGCGCCGCCTGCTCGCTGATCGCCTGCACCCAACGCGGATGCGAGTGCCCCAGCACGCACACGGCATGGCCGCCGTAGAGGTCGAGGTAGCGCTCGCCGTCGTCCGTCTCGACCTCGCAGCCCGCGCCGCGAACGAAGGACATCGGAAAGCGGATATTGCTGTACGTCGGAAGCGTGTATCGGTCTTCGAGCGCTTTGTAGTCCATCGGAATCCTCGACTCAAACAAACCCGCCCGCGGTGGAGAGCCCTTCGGTCTCGGCGAAGCCCAGCGCGCGGTTCATGTTCTGGACTCCCTGACTGGCCGCCCCCTTGCCGAGGTTGTCGGTCGCCGTGAAGACGACGCCGGACGTATCCGTGCCGCCGACGCCGACGAACGACCGCGGCGTGCCCTGCACCCAACGCAATTCCGGCGAGCCGGTCACGACGCTGATGAGCCCCTCGGGGCCGTACGCGTCGTCGTAGATCTTCGCGAGCTCATCGGCGCTCGCGCCGGGCACGAAGACCGTCGTGAAGATGCCGCGGACGAACGGACCGGACTGCGGCACGAAGTGGAGATCGAACTCGTTCGTCGTCTGAGAGCGCAGCAGCGCGCCGACCTCGAGCAGATGCTGATGCGCGAGAGGCTTGTACGAGCGAACGTTCGTGCAGCGCTCCGGGTGGTGCGTCGTCGCCGACGGCTTGTTCCCCGATCCGGAAGATCCGGTGATGCCGGTGATGCAGACGTTGCCGACGAGCCGCCCCGCGCGGGCCAGCGGCGCGAGCGCGAGCAGCATGCCGGTCGCAAAGCAGCCGGGGTTCGCGATCAGTCGCGCCCCGTCGAGCCGCTCGCGCTGGAACTCGGTGATGCCGTACACGAACTTCGGCAACCACTCGGGCGCCGAGTGCTCTTTTCGGTAGTACCGGGCGTAGCCCTCCGGATCGTTCGTCCGGAAGTCGCCCGCCATGTCGATGAAGACCACGTCGGGCCGCGCTGCCGCCAGACGCGGGATGACGTCCTGCGATCGATTGTGCGGCAACGCGACGAACACGACGTCGACCTCGTCGATACGCGATTCGGCCTCATCCGCGTCGCAGAACGTCCCCTCGACGAGCCCCGTCAGATTCGGCAGCACTGCAGCGACGACCTCGCCGGCGCGCGCATGCGCACTCACCCAACGCAGCTCCGCGCGCGGGTGCCCACAGAGGTAGCGCAGCAGCTCCGCGCCGATGTACCCCGATGCTCCCAACACGCCAACGCCGACCTTGTCCGTCGAACTTCGTTCGCTCATCTTCGCTGCGTCCTATCCGGTCTCGCTCGCTACTCAGGTTGTACTCAGGCCGCACTCAGGCCGGCCAGCTCACGCACCTTGGCGGCCAGCTCTTCGGGGTCGTGAAACGCGTTGACCGCCGGCTTGCCGAATTCGCCCTCGATATATCCGACACCGACCTCGTTGTCAGTGGACGGCCCCGAAAAGAGATCGATTTCGATGCCCTCGCTCTGCAGGAAGCGGAATCCGCCCCACGCGCCGACGAGATCGGTCGCGCAGAACACGTGCGCGCGCGTCGCCGCCGAGAGCTCCGGATCGCGCAGCACCGAGAGGACGCCGTAGTCGCCGAGGATCCCGTCGCCGAGCTCAAGGACGATCATGTCGGGCCCGCCGACGGCGAGAGACCAGACCACGTCGCGGGCCACCTGCAGCAGCTCGTCGGCATCGAGGCCGGCGGTCGACGGATAACCGACGTCGAGAAATGACGCCGTCGTCTCCGCGCCATGATCCTCCATCGAGATCAGATCTCGCAGGCACGCGACGCCGGTCAACTTGCCGCCGGCGACGCGAAGACCGCTCTTGGAGAGCTCCTGGGTGACCTCCGAGATCAATCGCGTCTTGCCCGCGTTCATGCCGGTTGCCGACACGATGACGATCGGCGGCAGCGTCGTCCCGTCGAGCGACTCGACGCGCGGCAAGCGAGCGTCGGCGACGTTGACGATGCGGCCATCGCGAACCGGCATGCCGAGGACCTCGCACGCCAGCGGCGCGCCCAGGTCGATGCGCGCTTCCGCGTGATCGCCGACGACGCCGCCGAGATTGAGGATCGACAGCCGGTCGCCGACGCAAACCGACGCCGGGATGTCGCCGGTAAAGCCGCACAGCGCGCGACGACGCCCCAGAGCCCCGACGATCACGTCGCCGCGAAAGACCTTCGACATGCGACCGTTCTGGAGCTCGACCTCGGCGTACACGCGCTTTTCACTCAGCGCGCGCACGACGATCGCGTTGCCCGACCGCGCGTCGAGCTCGGTCGTGACCTCGACGTCCTTATCGAGTCCGAGACGATACACGACCGACGCGATCTTGTGCGCGCGGAGCGCGCCGCCGGCCATCGAAGGATCTGACGCGACCACGGCGCTACTCAGGCCCGGCGCCTCGGTGGAGGCGAGCGGCGATCGCCGAAATCGTGCTGAAGCCGCGGACGTCGTCGCCGGTCCAGAGCTCGGGCATCTCGCCGTACACGCCGGCCGCCGACGTCGCGATGTTGTACGGGCTGTCGACGGCGACGACGCGGAAACGGCCCGCGTCCAAGCGTACGCTCGCCTCGCCCGTGACGCGCTCCTGCGACGAGTCGATCAGCGCCTCGATATCGCGCAACGCCGGCTCGAACTGCATGCCCTCGTGGATCATCTTGCCCCAGAACTCGGCCACGTGGTCCTTCCAGAACCGCTGCCAGCCGGTCGTCGTGATCTTCTCGAGCTCGCGGTGCGCGTGGACGAACACGACCGCGGCGCCGGCCTCGAACGCGATGCGTCCCTTGATGCCGAGGATCGTGTCGCCGATGTGGATTCCCAGCCCGACGCGGTGGCGACGGCAGATCTCGCCGAACTTCGCGACGAGTTCCGGCCCGGACATCGCGACGCCGTCGAGCGACACGGGTACGCCGTTCTCGAAGCCGATCTTGACGAGCTCGCTCTCCGACGTGGCTTCCTCGCCGACCGCTTGCTCCCAAACCTCGTCCGGAATTTCCGCCGCCGTGTCGTGCGTGACCCCGCCGCCGATCGTCGAGCCCCAGAGCCCGGCGTTGATCGAGTACTCGCGAACGCTCGGGTCGATCTCGACGCCGCGCTCCTTCAGGAACGTGTATTCGTCGTCGCGGCTGAGCCGCTCGTCGCGCGTCGGCGTGATGATCTCGATTCCGGGGATAAGCACGTGAAACGCGACATCGAACCGCACCTGGTCGTTGCCGGCACCTGTCGAGCCGTGCGCGACCGCGTCGGCTCCGGTCTCGATGACCTTGTCCGCGATCGTCTGCGCCTGCACGGCGCGCTCGGCGGAGACGGCCAGCGGATAGACCTGTCCGCGCAGAACGTTGCCCTTGATCAGGTAGCTGACGTACTCGTCGAAGACCGCCGCGCGCGCATCGACCGTGTGGTGCTCGATCGCGCCCAGAGCTTCGGCGCGGCGCTCGATCTCGATGAGCTCCTCGGCGCTGAACCCACCGGTGTCCACCGTGACGGTGATGACGTCGAGACCGCGCTTCTCCTTGAGATACGGAATGCAGTACGACGTATCCAGGCCGCCGGAGTAAGCGAGAACGGCTTTCTTGTTCTGGGTCATGGTTCTTGTCCCGGAGAGTCAGGTTCGGCCCGGAGCGACCGGGCCGAGGGAGACCTGTGATTACGATAGCTCGGCGCGCCAGCGGTCGAGTTCGGCGCGCACTCTTTCAGGCGCCGTGCCGCCGACCACATCCTTGTCCTCGAGCGCACGATCGACGGAGATCGCGTCGATGACGTCGGCGGCGAAATCGTCGGACACCGCGCGGTATTCCTCGAGCGAGAGCTCGGGCAGCGCGCAGCCGCGCGCCTCGGCACGGCGCACGCAGTCGCCGGCGAGTCGGTGCGCGTCTCGAAACGGCACGCCCTTGCGAGTCAGATAGTCGGCGACGCTGATCGCCTCGAGGAAGCCGCCGTGCAGGGAGGCGGCCGCGCGCTCGCGGTCGACGCGCATCGTCGCGACGAGCGTGGTGAACACCGGCAGCAGGAGCGACACGGTGTCGACGGCATCGAAGACGCCCTCCTTGTCCTCCTGCAGGTCCTTGTTGTACGAGAGCGGCAGGCCTTTGATCGTCGTGATGAGACCGACGAGGTGGCCGAGGACCCGCCCCACCTTGCCGCGCCCGAGCTCGCATGCGTCGGCGTTCTTCTTCTGCGGCAGCATCGAGCTGCCGGAGGTCACCTCGTCGTCGAGCGTGACGAAGCCGAACTCGGCGGACGACCAGAGGATGACGTCCTCGCTGAACCGCGACAGGTGGACGAGGAACATCGACGTCGCGTACAAGAGATCGCACGCGAAGTCGCGGTCGCTGACCGCGTCGAGCGAATTGTGGGTCAACCGCGCAAACCCGAGCTTGTCGCGCAGGAGCTCGCGATCGACACCGAACTGGTTGCCGGCGCAGGCCCCCGATCCGAGCGGGCTCGCATCCGCATGGCTCGCCGCCGCGCGCAATCGCTCGACGTCCCGGGCGAACATCTCGACGTACGCGAGCAGGTGGTGCGCGAACAGGACGGGCTGCGCGCGCTGCAGGTGTGTGTACGCCGGAATGACGACGTCGAGGTCGGCCGCGGCGCGATCGACAAGCGCCGCCATCAGGGCGCGAACGCCGCCCGCGAGCTCGAGCGCGACGCGCTTCACCCAGAGCCGGAAATCGGTCGCCACCTGATCGTTGCGGCTGCGGCCGGTGTGCAGCTTCGCGCCGGGCGCACCGATGAGCTCGGTGAGCCGCGACTCGACGTTCATGTGGATGTCCTCGAGCGCGTCGGAGAACTCGAACGCGCCAGACTCGATCTCGTCGGCGACCCGATCCAGCCCGGAGACGATCTGCTCGAGCTCCGCGTCGTCAAGCTGGCCGAGCGCGCGAAGGGCCTCGGCCCACGCCTTGCTCCCCGCGATGTCCTCGCGGTAGAAGCGCCGATCGAAGCCGATCGACGCGTTCAGGCGGCGCATGGCGGCCGCCATGCCCTTCTCGAAACGTCCGCTGCGCATCAGCCCTGCTCCAGGTACGTGGCCTCCTGCTCGCGATCGAGGACCATCGTTCCGAGCCCCTTGAGGGTGAACACCTCGTGGAGGATTGCGTTCTTGACCTTGCCGTTGATGACGTGCGCACGGTTGACCCCGCAGCGCACGGCCCCCACGGCGGCCTGGAGCTTCGGGATCATGCCGCCCGAGATCTTGCGCTCGCCGATCAGCGCATCGACCCGATCGGTCGTCAGATAGCTGTAGCGGCTTTCCGGGTCGTCGATGTCGGCCAACACGCCGCCGGTATTCGACAGCAGGAAGAGCTTCTCGGCCGGCAGGCTCACCGCGATCTCGCAGGCGATGGTGTCGGCGTTGATGTTGAGAATCGTACCGTCTCCATCCGCGCCCAGCGAGCACACGACGGGGACGAACCGCTTGTCGAGGAGAACGCGCAATACCTTGGGATCGACGGACTCGATGTCCCCGACGTTCTGGAAGTCGACCTCGAGCTCCTTGCCCGCGGCCTCGTCGAACATCTTGGTCGGTGGGCGACGCGTCGCGTGGATGAGGTCGCCGTCGACGCCAGAGAGCCCGACGCCGGGTACGTCATGGCGACGTAGCGCGGCGAGGAGGTCCGTCGAGATCGCGCCGCCGAAGACCATCTTCGCGACCTCGAGCATGCGGTCATCGGTAATCCGACGGCCGCCGACCTTGCGGCTCTCGATCCCCATGCTCTTCGCGACCTCGGAGAGCTGGGGGCCGCCGCCGTGAATCAACACGACCTGGATATTGAGCTGGTAGAGAAGCGCGATATCGCGGGCGAGCCCGTCCAGACACTCCGGCTCGGACAGCAGCTCTCCGCCCATCTTGATGACGAACGTCTTGCCGCGGTACTGCTTGATATAGGGGAGCGCCTGCTCGAGTATGCCGATGTTTTCCACGCCGGATTCTCACACAAAAAAACCCACCTCCGTCGATGCGTCCGGAGTGGGCAGGGCGTCAGCGTAGGAGCTTCCGAGGACGTTAGCCGGAGCCACGGAAGCCCGTCAATATATCTCGCTCGCTGAGCACGCGGCAAAGAAAATCTTGCCCGTTCGGGGCGAATCCCTACAATCCGGCCCACCGGTAGCGCGTTGGATGAGGCTTCGAGCGCGAGGGCGAGACCGTTCGCTCAGGATCCAGGCGCCAGAACGCAAGCGATGTCGTGCATTGTCGAGTTCTGGCAACGAAAAGCCTGGGCGAGATGGCCGCCGTCACGCCGAAGGCCTCGTCCAACGAGCTACCAAAACGGCCCGATGGCGTCGAATGGCGATGCGGGCCCCCGGATCGCCTGCAGCCGCCGCATGGGGGGCTGCCAACGACGGAGCGCAGCTGATGTCGGCCACACCTCGGATTCTCGACGGCAAAAAGGGCGTCATTCTCGGCGTCGCGAACAAGCGCAGCATCGCGTGGGCGATCGCCCAGGCCTTGTTCGACGCCGGCGCCCAGATCGCGTTCACGTACCCCGGCGAGAAGCTGGAGCGACGCGTTCGCGAGGTGGTGGCCACGCTGCCCGGCGAGTCGCCGATCTACGAGTGCGACGTGACCTCCGACGAGGGCATCGACGCCCTCGGGGAGAACCTCCGCCGCGACTTCGGCACGATCGACTTCCTCGTCCACTGTGTCGCATTCGCCGACAAGGGCGACCTCGAGAAGTCGTTCGTCGAGACCTCGCGCGAGGGCTACCTCCTGGCGCTGAACATCAGCTCGTACTCGCTGACCGCGCTGTCGCGCATGGCGGCTCCGCTGATGGAGAACGGCGGCAGCATCCAGACGCTGTCCTATCTGGGCGCCGAGCGCGCCGTCCGCAACTACAACGTCATGGGCGTCGCGAAGGCGGCCCTCGAGTCGTCCGTGCGCTACCTGGCCCGCGACCTCGGCACGCGCGGAATCCGCGTCAACGCGATTTCGGCCGGACCGATCAACACCCTCGCCGCACGCGGCATCGCGGGCTTCACGCAGATCCTCGACCACGTCGCCGAGAACGCGCCTCTGGGCCGCAACGTCACCTTGGAGGACGTCGGCGGCACGGCGCTCTATCTCGCGAGCAACCTGTCGAGCGGCGTCACCGGCGAGGTGATCTACGTCGACTGCGGGTACAGCATCATCGCGCTCTGAGCGGCGCGGAGGCGCTGTTGACGACGCAAGAGGTCGCGGAACAGCTCGGTCACCGGAGGCGCGAGCTTCACGTCTCGGTGGGCGAACACATGGGCCGTCGCTGAAGAGATCGACCCGTCGCTTTCAGATTCGATCGCCTCCGCGAACGCCTCCCTGACTTCGACGATCTTCGTGGCGCGCGGGCCAGCGTAGACGACAGGGAAAATCGAAACTGCAGGGCATCGCGGAGCGTCGCCCACATTCGACCGAGCGATTCCCGAGCACGAAGGCTGCGGAAAGAGGGAACCGCTAATGAACGCTCATGAACGCTGATAAGACCCCGGAAGGCCGGAGGGCATGAACGACATCGTGCGCTCCGCCGCGGTCCTCCTGGCCACCCTGAACAGCTCGATTGGAGGCTGAACGCGATAGCCGAACGCGCTTTCCGATCAGCGTTGATCAGCGTTCATTAGCGGTTCCTTCCGTCTCCGGCTCCGAGCGACGGGCTCGCGTCCTGGTGGCGGCAGCGTCTCGATGCATCCGCCGTGTGCGGCGTCGAGGAATGCGGCGAGCTCGGGAGCGTACCGTGCGGAGTGGCTGTCCGGCCGCGACAGGAAGCGAAGATAGCGCAGGCGCGGCGTCAGCGGGAGGCTCGCGTCGACGTGGTGCCAGAGCGGGTGATCGTCGGGATCGCTCGGATCGCGCGCGGTGTTCCAGGCGTGGGTGAGCCAGGCGCCGTCGTCGCACACGAGACCGATGTCGACGCGGCACTCGAGCTCGGCGACGACGCAGGCGGCCTGGAACAGCCGCGCGGTATCGAGGCAGTCGCCGCGGCGCTGCTCGAAGATCGTCAGCACGCTGTCGGAGCGAGCGCGCCTCTCGGGCCGCGTCGGTCGATCGAGTCGCGCGGCCACGGCGGCGCGCAGGACGCGCACGCGTTCGCGCAGGGTGTCGCTCCCGGCGCGGGCGAGGGCTCGCGCGACGAAGGGCGCGAGCGCGGTGCGCGTCGCTTGTGGCAGCGCGACCCTCGGCGCGACGGTCGCGTCCTGCTCCGTCGTGGGCGCGGGAGCTCCGGGAGCGGCGAAGGCAGCGGCGCGCGGTACGGAGCGCGTCGCGTCGGGGCCGGCCGCGGTGATCGCGATGATGTGCTCGTCGATCGCGTCACGCGTCTGAAACGCGTCGGTCGCGACGAGCGCGGCGAGCGCAGGCGAGAGGCGCAGGCGACACGTCACCGCCTCACCGTCTCGCAGCTTCACCCGCGACGCTCGCGGCGTCGGTCCGCGTGCGAGGACGCGCAGCGAGGCGGGGAGCGTCGCCGCCGCGATCGGCTCTACGGCCGGCGCGTCGACGCGTTTGAAGAGAACGCGCACGCCGCCGATCGTCGCGGTGAAGGAGAGAACCTCGCCGTCCGCGTCGAGCCGCAGCTCGTCGCCGCTCGATGTCGTCCACGTCGCTTCGCCGTGCGTGGAGTCGCCGGACGTGCGACGCAGGACACTGGTTCGCGCATCCGGCGACGGATCGAGCCAGCCGCGCGCGACGAAGCGGAGCCGAGGCGCGTTCTCGCGCGTCGCGCGACGCAGGAGATCGCGGACCGCGGGAGGAGCGAGCGGCCGACGATCGTCGCTTTCGCTATCGATCGCTCGCGGCGACGATGCCGCGATCGCCAGCGGCAGCTCGATGCGCTCGGCGACGCGCAGGCGTCGAGGCGCGGCGATCGACAGCTCCCAGGTCGCGACGAGCGCGCGGCCCGACGGCCGCGAGACGATGCGCTCGCGGTAGCTGCCGATGGTGTGACCGAACGCGCGCGCCCGGTAGATGACATGCTCACCGTCGCCAGCCTCTCCCGCGTGCGCACACGCGAGCGCGACACCGACGACCCAGGCTGCCCCGATCCATCGTGTCACGCCTCGCCCTCCGGGCGGTAACAGTGAACGCGCTGGCCGCTCTGGAACAGGAGGCTCGAGTCGCAGAGCGCGAAGTCGTCGTTGGCGAGCTTGCCGCGGACGGCCTTGCGCCAGAGCTCCTCGCCGGTTGAGAGGTCGATGGCGAAGAGGTGGGCTTGCCAACTGTCGGCGTCGGTGGCGTTGCAAACGGCAGCCCACCAGACGACGGAGCCGGTGACGATGGGGGTCGTCGTGAACTCCACATGCTGGCGGAACTCCCAGACGCGCTCTCCCGTTTCGATCGCGAGCGCCTCGATGACGCCGCCTTCGGTCAGGAGCACGAGCTCGTCGGTGACCGTGAAGCGTGGCCCGTCGACGGGAAGTGCGTGAGGATTGCGCGTCGGCCTCGACCAGAGGAGCTCGCCGGTCTCGAAGGACAGCACGCGGATCTCGGACGGCTGCTTGTACTCGCGATAGAAGCCGACGAAGACACGCGGGCTTGTCGCGCGCATGCTGACCTTTGGGTGCTTCCAGAGGAGCTGGCCGGTCAGAGCATCGGCAAGGCCCTCTGGACTGCTGAAGTAGCGCCCGTGGACGATTATGCCGAGAGGCCACTCACGGGGACGCAGATCGTCGACGTTTGACAGGGGCATCTCGTAGTGATCCCACTGAAAACACTCCTCGTCGTCGAGTCTCAGGAAGCCCACTCCGGATCCGAGCTCCGGAAGCAGGTCGCGTTTCCCTGTCCGAACGTCGACACGGACCGTGTCGCGCTCGAACTTGTGGATGTACACGTGGTATCCGACCATCGAGAATCCCGTCGATTCCGGCTCTCTGACGGCCTCGAGCACGTGACACACCTCGCCGCTCTCGAGAGCGAGGATATCGATGTCTCGCCCCCTCGCTGCGATCGCGACGTGACCGAGTCCGCCGACGAGGCGACCGTCGTTGAATTTGCCCGTGACCCGGTGGGTCCACGCGCAGCGCAACGGCGGCCGGACCTCGTGGGGGAAGACGGGGTTGGAATCGAACGGGCGAGAACACCTGGGCCAGGTCGGCTTTTCGCTGGTCATGGTTCCCTGGTCAACGGAAACAGCTCGGTCACCGGAGGCGCGAGCTTCACGTTGCGGTGGGCGAAGATCTCGGCATCGGCTAGCGAGATCTTCTTTTCGCTCGCATTGTGAATCGCCTTCGCGAACTCCTCCCTGACTTCGGCGATCCTCGTGGCGCGCGGGCCAGTGTAGACGACAAGGACGGGCTGGAGGATCTCCTCAAGGTTCTCTTCCCTGAGCCTCTCCTTCAGGTTGTGCCTTCGCACATGGTTCGCCAGCTGATCAGCAAGCCTGGAGATAGACCTATCCAGGCTCCTCACGGCCTTGCATTCGAGAAGGGTCTCCTTGTTGGCGAAGATCCACTCCAAGTCACGCCCCATTCTGGTGTCGCCGAGGATCCTGGGCTCGATGCAGTCCACCGTCTGCGACATGCTCCCCCGGCGGAAACCGTCTCCGGCCACCTGCAGCGACAGCAACTCGCCGCGGATGTGACTTCGCATGGCCTGTCGCCTCCTCTGCAGGATTTCCGGGTTCTTGCCGACCGGCTTGATTCGCGTGCACAAGAGATTCGCCTTCGCGTCGAGCTGACTCAAGATCCTCTTGCCTTCTCCTGTATCAAGGTCCAGTTGTAGCGCCAGAGCATAGGCCTTGCCCCACACATAGTCCACCTCGCGCAGCATGTCGTTCCTGGCCGCTGGGCCGTCCAGCTCCCCCAGCAGCCGTCCCACACGAGCCGCGAGCGCGCCCCGTCGCAGATCCCGTGAGTCGGTCTTGCGCGCCGCCGATTCGATGAGGCGTACCAGGCCGCGATTCACCTGCGGATCACCGAGGTTGACCCCGAGGCGCGGTGCGTGCACGGCCATGAGGTCCAGCGTCTCGCGCTGAATCGCGCGCTTCTTCGAGACCGAGATACTCTTGCGCCACGCCGTCTTTTTCGCGATCAGCGCCTCACCCAGCACCGCGCCGCGGGCGTCGACGACGCGCTCGAAGTACTCGCTGTTGCGAAGCGCTCCCTGAAGCCCTTCCTCGAGCACGTCCTCGTCTTCGAGGATTTGGCGGCAGACCTCGGCGCCCCAGACGCGGTGGACGTGCAGGCCGAGGTAGAGGTCGTCGGTGGAGCGGAACAGCGATGTGATGCCGTCCTTGTACTGCCCGATCCACACGCCGACGTCGTCGAGGAAGTCCTTGCACGCGGCGGCCCAAGGCTTGAGCTCGCGCCCTTCGCCGGCGGCGGAGTCCATCGACTCCTGCGTCGTCAGCCGGACGAACGCGGCCATCGCGGTCTGGAACGTGACGCTGATGGCGATGTGCGCCGCCGCCTGTTTGAGCACATATTTGCCGACCGCCACCAATGCCGCCTTGGCCCCTCGGATGACGGTGCCTCCGACCCCGGCGGTGAAAATGTCGGTGACCAGCCCCGCCACGGCGAAGCCGACGTTGAGGTAGCTGACCTCGTCGCAGCCCGTGACGCCCTTGTAGAGCTCGAACCCGAGCGTGCGCAGATCGGACGCGAACGGGATGACGCTGCTGACCCACGCAGCGACCTTCTCGCCTGCACTCGCGCCCTGCCCGAGCTCGTCCGGGCCGACCAGGAACGCGTACGCACACGCCTTCAGGTCCGCGAGGATCGTCTTCTCCATCGCCCAGACGACGATCTTCTTCAGAAGCGAGCCGCCGACCGAGACCTCGTACGGCATCGGCCGGTAGTCGTTCTCCGGACCGGACGTGATCTGCACGTAGAAGACCGCCTTGCCGTTCTCATCCGTGACGATCGTGCCGTCCGCGTTGATGACGGTCGTCGCGTCCTCGCCCGGTACGTCGACCGCGCTCAGCAGCTGCACCTCCGGCGGCAGGAACCCGCCCTTGCGGAAGTCGACGTCGTCGACGAGCCCGGCATAGCCCACGCCGCCGACCTCGACGGGCGTGGTCACGCTCACGAAGCTGCCGGCGGGCACGTTGTCGTACACCAGGTCGAGCTCGTCGAAGTGCGGACCAGCGGCCAGCTTCGCGAAGGTCTCGTGGAGACGGATCTCGACCGCCGTCCACTCGTTCGCGCTCGCCGTGTGCTCGCTGAGAAGCCCGACGGCGCCGTCCGCGAAGGTCGTCAACAGCTCGAGGCGTCCGTCCGCGTGCAGGTAGAGCTCGTACGAACCCTCGCGTCGCAGGATCGGCACGCGTGCGGGCGACGGCGGAAGTTGATCCGGTCGGAACGCGAGCCGCACGTCCAGACCGCCCTCGGCCGTCACGGCCTCGCTCGCCGGGATCGTCACCCGTTCGCCGGAGTCGAGGTCGAGGGCGCCCGTACCCTCGAAGCTCTCCGCGCTCTGCTCGACAGCTCCGACGAGTGTCGCGTCGCGGTTTCCAGTCTCACAGGGCGTCGTCGCGACGGCGTCACCTGCGTGGATCTCGTCGAAGTGATAGCGGGCTCTCGCGCGGAGGAAGCTCCCCGTCGGATCATTGTCGTCGTCGGGCCCGTCTCCCTGGAATGGGTCCGGTACGCCGGCCGGGCGCGCGACCTCGACGAACAGCGGGTGCTTCGGCGGGCCGTGAACGACGACCCGCGTGCGGTTCGATACCGGGATGTTCAGAAGGCCATCCCCCTGAACCGAGCCTGCGGCGACGAACTGCGGGACGGACATCTCGCCGCGTTCGTCGAGCGTCTCGACCTGCTGGACGCTCGACGCTCCGGCGTCGTAGGCGACGTAGTTCTTCTTGACCTCGAGCTTGAGGGAGCCTGTGTCGACCCAGCGCGGGTACTCCCTGCCCACCGTCCGGTTTTCTCTGGGCTCGACACCATCCGAGCTCCAGCGCACGCCGAGGTTGTCCATCGTGACGTAGACGTCGATCTCCCCGTACGGCTCGCCCGTCGCCGGGTCGAACGCGGTCATGCGCGCGTCGGTCGACGTCAGGTCCACCGACGCCTGCCCGTCGGCGTCCGTCTCGACGATCACCGGCTCGCCCTCGCCGGTCTGCGGGATGCCGGAGTTGGGGACCAGCCGACCGTTCGTCGATGTGAACGAGATCGGGATCCCCGCGATCGCTTCGCTGCCTCGACGAAGCGTCGCGATGAACCGCGCTCCTTCGCCCCTCTCGATGTTCATCGCATCGATGCGTGAATCCTCCGGGTGCGCGGCAACGGAGCGCGATTCCCCGGGCACGTAGACCACGTCGAGGTCGAGCTCGTCAAGCGCCTCGGGGAAGGGCGCGTCCGTCTCGACGGCACTCACCGTCGCGCTCTGCCCGAGCCCGTCGACTACGAGCGTGATGTCGGTGGGCTTGCGCTCCCCCTGCACCTGCCACGGGCAGCTGGGGAACTTGTCCTGCGTGAAGAGCACGGAGACGCAGCCCCGCTCGTTCGACGGCTGGAACTCGAGGTCGGCGCGCGCCGTGTCGAAGTTCTCCCCGTCCGGAGTCCGCGGATCGAGTCTGCCGAGCCAGCCACCGCCTTCGACCTGCCACGAGACGTCGCGATCCGTCACGACGTTGCGGAACTGGTCGAACAGATAGACGCGGAGAACCGACCGCTGGCCGGACTTGATCGGCACCTCCCAGCGGACGTTGCGGAACGTCGCTTCGAAGGCCGCCCGCGACATGTCGAAGACCGCGAAGGGGTCGAAGTCCTCCACGCACAGGTCCGTCGATTGGTCGTCGCGAGGGAACGTGATGTGGAAGACCTTGCGCCCTGGAATAACCTGCACGCCGTGCTTCGGCGCCTGGCCCTTGTCCGTGAAGTCCGCGAATGGGCTGTGGGGCACGAGGCAGAACAGATCGCCCGACTTCGCGTAGTACGTCTCGTCCGCGAGGGCTTCCTGCTCCTCCGCCGTCTTCGCGTCGTCCAGCTCGTCCGGCTTCTGCTTTGTGAAGTCGAACTGCACTGCCGATGTCAGGCCGCGCAGCTTGGCCTCGAGCGTGCCCCCGCGGGTCGGGTCGACCTGCGAGCTGAAGAGGTCGCGCAGGCCGGGATCCTCGCAGAACACGGCGCGACCGGGCTCGGTGTTGTCGAGCGCTTCGGTCGTCCAGAGAATCGACAGCTCGACATCGTCGGTCGGATCGAAGTAGTCGGCGTGCGGTTCGAAGGTTGGCCAGTCGATGTCCGCGAAGAAGTTCACCCGACCGAGGTGGCCCTTCTCTGTCCAATCGTCCGCTGCGTTGCCGAGCCCCTCATAGTCGGCCGCGACGTGGTCGGCCGGGACGACGATCGTCTCCGGTGTCTCCTCGACGTACTTGAGATTGGGCTCGTCCTCGTAGAAGACGAGCGGGTACGCGCTATTGAAGGGCTCGGTGTCGGTCGGCTGCCACTCCCAGAACTTGACGGGGCTGCCTGAGTTGCAGTCGTCGAATCCGCAGAGGCTCTCGTCTTTGGGATCCGGGCAGTGCTCGAGCAGCGCCTTGCCGCGGACGTGAAGCTCGAGATCGTCCGATGCTTCGGACGCGATTTGGTAGCCCTGCAGGTAGTAGGTGGAAGGGACTCCCTCAGGGACCGGGACGACCTGGTAGAGGTCGTTCGTGTCGCCCTCCCCGACCCAGTACTGATTCTGCGGGTACCCGTCCGTCGAGACGCGTCCGCGGATTCTCAGCGCCTTCGAACTCGCCGGAGTCGGCACCTCGAGCAGGGCGTCGACCGTCTTGTACGAGCCGTTCTCGTTGGTGAGCTGAAAGGGGGTGCCGACCGGCTTCGGGAGCGGCTGGAAGCCGTCGGACAGGCAACACAGCCTGTCGAGCACGACGATGTGGTGGATCTCGGCGCGACCGACCTCCTCTCGCCTGCCCTCGGGCGTGATCTTGAAGACCCGCAGGACGACGGCGTCGCGGACTGGCGCGTTGTAGGTGAGCTCGACGGCCTCGACCTGCCCCGGCTCCTGGTACTCTCCGGTCGTCGGGAACGTCTTGGCGCTGGCTCCGTACGTCCACTCGACAGCGTATCCCCTGGGGATATTGACCTCACGTGGGCCGTCCTTCGTCTCGACGACCCCACGGGCGACCGCGCGCAGGTTCCAGACGTTCTCGTCCTTCGGATCGCGAATCGTGCCGAGAAGCGAGCAGCCGTCGAGTTTCTGGTTCCCCCCCGAAATCATGCAGATCACCGGCGCCTCGACGGTTCCAGCGCGTCGCGGCAGCACTTCAACCGTGTCCGGGAACTTGGTCTGCGTGCCGCCGACGCCGTGGGCGTCGAGCTTCGCGACGACGATCTTGCCCTCCTTGGCGAGCGTCGTCCGTCCCCTTGGCTCCGAGGTCTTCTTGCACTCGTCGACGTCGATTCTCGTCGTGTACGTGTACGGGATGTTGCCTGTGCGAAGCCAGGGCGGCGGGACGTCGACGCATCCGGCGCAGGCGCGGCACGGGGTCGCCGCACCGCCTTCGTTGTCCGGTGTGCAGTCCGGGTTCTCCTTGAGCGCCTCGGGGTGGAATCTCGCGGCTTCGGCATTCTCCACTCCTCCGCCCCCCGCAGGCTGATCTTCGAGAACGATCCGAAACTCCTCGGGCGGCAGGGCGTCGGTCGTCCAGAACGGACTGCTGACGCTTCCTAGCACCTTGAGCTTGACCTGGCGCTCACACCAGTACTCCTCGCCGGAGCCTGCCGAGTCGTTCGCTCCTTCGCACGTGTACTTGCGTTCGGATTGCGACCCGCTGTTGTCGCGGCCACCTTCGTTCTCGCGCGGGTCGTCGGCTTTCGTGAAGACGAGCGTCTCGAAGAGCGTGACCTCGCATTCTTCGGCGGCCGGGCCGGTCTCCGATTCGGTGCTGGTGTCGCCTCCGTCGCCTCCGTCGCCTCCGTCGCCGCCATCAGCTCCCCCGTCCCCGCCGCTGGTGGTCGGATCGTCGCCAACGGTCGCTGCGTCGAGTGGACTTGCCGGCACTTGAGCCAGCCCGTTGCTGTAGGCTTCGCGCGCGTCGAAGATGAGGACGCCGCCTCGCAAGCCGAGGCCGAAGAGATCGTTCTCGGCGATGACGCCCGCCACGAACGACTGAGCGGACACCGGATAGAGCGACAGCGAGCGAACGTCGAGCGCGGTCGCGGTGTCGACATCCAAGAGCAGACGGACCGTGCCGATGCCGTCGTCGCTGACGAGATCGAAGGTCGTGCCATCCGCGGTGAGGAACTGGCCGTTTTGAGTCGCGAAGCGCTTGTCGACGGTCGACGCGTCGAACAGGGGCAGGTCCTCGAGAGGGACCAGGGCCCCGTCGCTGCGTAGGAACCGCACCTCCCAGCCGCCGTCGGCGTGCTCGAGCGTCACCAGATCGGCGGCGGAGTTCGTCAAGCCGACGACGCGCGATCCGGCGGGCAGCGTCGAGCGCAGCTCGTGCGTGACGAGCGCGCCTCGATCGTCGAACGCCCAGAACGAGACCTCGTCAGGTAGGCCGTTCTCGACCGCGAGCTGATATTGCTCCGGGCACTCGGCACACGCCTGCGGCGATACCGAGACATGAGGATTGCCGTCTCCCTCGACCGGCTCTCCAGTGTCGAAGACCGGCCACGATCCTGCTGCCGAAATCGCGCCGACGACGCCCGCTGTCGGGTCGAAGCCGAGAACGCCCTGCGTCGCGTCCGCGGGCATCGGGGCGTACTGCGTGTGGCGCAGCGCACCGACGACGGCACCGCTCTCGGCGTCGACGCTGAGGTAGCGCTGATCGTCCGTGAAGACGAGGAGCGCGTCGCCCGCAGGATCGACGCGGACCGAGGCCCATGAGCCAGCCTCGAGCTTCGGCAGCCGAGTGGCGGCGAAGACGGTTTTCGAATCGAGATCGATGTGCGATATCGAGCCAGCGGCGTCCAGGACCCAGACCGTGGATTCCTCGGGTGAGACGGCCTGGGAGACAGGGGTCGCGCCCCCCGAGACGAGCGACCACACGCGGGGCTCGAGCTCCTGGCTCTCAGCGGCCGTCGCGAAGAGGGCGAGCGAAATCGTGGTCAGCAAGCAGCGTACGTTCGAGTGCATCGCGAGCTCCTCACTTTGCAGTTTCGGTCAGCTTCAGGGAGAGGGCGTCGACGAGCTTCGCTTCCTCGGTCGATGTCGAGCCGAGGGCCATCTCGTCCAGCGTGAACACGGTCTGGGTCGGGTCCGTCTCGATCCGCTTCGCCGCCGCGGATATGGCCCGGAGCCGGGTCGGTTTCGCGGCGTGCGTGAGACCGTACGACACGAGGTCGTCGAGCCCGGCGACAGGCGTGTTCGAGAGCTGCGCGAGGATCGCCGTCAGGGCAGGCGTCTCGTAGAGATCCGCGCCGAGGGATCTCAGCGCCATGGTCGCTTCCTGTGTGCCTACGGACGCCAGGGCGGGCGCTACGTCGACGCGCCATGGCCCGTCAAGGAGCGACTCGAGGGCAGTGACGTCTTCCCCGTTTGCCAGGTGGCGGATCGCACGGCGCGCGACCGCACGCGACGTCGCGTCTTGAGCCAGCACGAATAGCGTCCCGGCTCGCGCTTCCTTCGCGTCGAGCGTCCAGAGGGCGTCGAGAGGGCGTCGAGACTTGCCGATTGGACGCGGTCGCTGATCGTCGACTCCTCGAGCGCTGCTGCGAGGTCGCTCACCACCTCGGCAGCTCCGAGCGCGGCGAGCGCGCGCATGGCGGAGGCGCGAACGAAGTCGCGCTCCTTGCGGTCGGCGGCGACGTCGCGGATCGCACCCGTGAGCGACGTGTCCAGGAGGATGACAGCTGTGTCGATCGCGCGGATCTTGGCAGCGTCACCGGAGCCGAGGAGCGCTTTCGAGGCGCCGGCGACAGCGTGAACCCGTCCGGCGAGCTTCTCGACTCGCGACACGAGGGCCTCGAAGTCGCCCGGCGGGAAGAGGTGGAGCGACCGCGCCGCGTCGAGGTCTGCGAGAAGCTGGGCGAAGTCGACTGCGCCGCGCTGAGCGAGGGCCTCGAATGCGGCGTCGCGCTCCGTCGAGTCCGGGGCGAGGTACTTGCGGAGCGTGACCGATAGCTCCTCCGACGCGCTCTTGGCGGCGGTATCTTTCGTACCGGTGGTGAAGAAGGCGACGACGGCAACGAGGGCCAGAGCGCTCACGATCGCGCTGATGGTCAAGACGCGCTTCGGGTTCATTTTCACTCTTCTCGTGAGACAGGAGACGAACGGCCGAGGACGCACGACGCCCTGGAGCGCGGGGCACGTTGTGGCTCCGTCCTACGCAGTGCGATGCCCGCACCCCGACTCGTTTCCCATGAACTGCAGTTTCCGTGACCAGCCGGCTTCATCCGTGCCGGTGGCCCCGAGGCTCTCTTTCAATAGCCTTGTGTCGGTCGAAGTACCACAGAACTGAAGATGATAGAAAGCTAGCTCCTAACCGAAGAACGAGAGTTGCGCCATCGCGTCACATCGTGCACTCTCCGGTGCTCTTCGATGAGGATTCCCCACCGATGGCGGCCCGGCGGCCAGGAGGCACGAACGTGGTTCGACGCTCGTCGTTCGCAGCGATCTCGCTCGTCTGGTGCGTATCGCACGCGCCTGCACTTCCTGCGGAGGATCCGGAGCTCTCCGAGCGCCTCCTGCTGACGGTCCCCGAGGGCGAGTACGTCGGCAAGATCTACGTTTCTCCTGGCGGCCGCACCGCTGTGGCCATCGTGCCGGCCAGAGACGAGCATGGGCAGAAGCGGCTGATCGCTCCGACGCATCAGAGCGCGCCGTTTCGCAGGCTGACCACTGGAGGCGTGATCTTCTCGCCCGACGGCAAGCGTGTGGCGTACATGACGACGGGCCGCAAGGGACCCGGTGACGGCCAACGGACGGAGATCGTCTTCGACGGCCGGAAGGCGCGCGAGTACTCGGCTGTGTCTTCGCTCGCGTCGTTCGATCCGACCGGGAAGCGATTCGCGTACCTCGTCGGGACCCGACGGTCGAGATTCGGAGAGGTGACGCAGTGGTCTGTCTTCGTCGACGGCGAGGAGGTCGGCACGCCATCCGTCAAGACCGTCCACCGGCTCTCCTGGAGTCCGGACGGCGAGAAGCTCGCCTTCGTGGTGTTTCCTTCCCGCGGAACCTGTCGTCTCGAGGTCGACGGACGGCTGATCACCGACAGCCCTTCGTTCACTCCGATCTACGACTCTTCCGGCGCTCTGGTCTGGGTGGCTCGCAGCGGCAATCACTTCGCCGTCTACGTCGATCGCAAGCGTGGCGCGCTGTACGACGAGGTGACCCAACCGACGTTCGGCGCGGACGGCAAGACGGTCGCCTACGCCGCACGCCGCGGTAAGAAGTGGTACACGGTCATCGGCGAGAAGCGACAGTCGAAGTCGTTCGCGTCGAGACTGACGGGCCTTCAACTCGCAGCCGACGGCAAGACCCTGGCCTTCAGCGCACCTTCGACGCGGGGGAAGCGCTACGTGCAGATCGGACGCAAGAAGGGACCGACCTTCGACGGCATCCGCGGGCTGCAGTTCGTGCCGGGTACGAAAACGGTCGCGTACATCGGCACGTATCGGGCCAAGGCCAAGGGGCGCCGCGACATCGATCACGTCGTCTTCCGCGGTCGCAAGGGGCCGGCGTGCTCGCTGGCGGTACGGGCAGAGCTCACCTTCAGTCCGGACGGCAAGCGCGTCGCGTATTTCTCTTCTCTGGGAGGCGGCAAGAGGTACGTCATCGACGGAGACCGCCGGCACGGCCCGTACACCGTCGCGGAGTCGCTGACGTTCTCCCCGGATAGCAGCGGTCTCGCCTACCTCGTGACACGCGGGGGAACTCCGAGCTACAACCGGAACCTCGTCGTCGGCGACCGCACGATCGAGAAGGTCCGCGGCCCGATTCAGTTCAGCGCCGACGGCAAGAAGATCGCCTACGTACAGGTCGTCGGCCGCGAAATCTGGTGGAAGGTCACGGCTCTCGATTGAAGGCGCCCGGGGACGCGGGACACGGAGTCCGTCGTGCGCGCGCCGGTCAGTCCGAGACGCCCAGGCGCCCCACCTCGACGGACAGCGTCTCGTCGTCGGCTGCGGTGAGCGCGCCGCCGGACGCGATGGTGAAGCTCTCGACCGACTTCCCGGCGCCGCTTCCGACGACGACGACATCGCCCACCGCGACAGCCGTGTGCGTCGTCCCCTTGGCCGTATACGGCGACGCGGTGTCCTGGGTCGCGATGCCGAGGACATCAAGCGCCATGGACGCGAAGCTCCCGACGCTCTGAGTCGCGACGAAGAGGCGGTCCGCCGCCGGCGTGGCCGCGATGGCGAGCGCCTGCGATCCGGTGAACGTGAACGGCGCGCCGGCGATCGCCGTGAGGCTTCCGTCCGTCCCGATGTTGAAGCCCGCGAGCGTCGCCGCGCCCCAATTCGCGGCGTAGAGACGCGTTCCGACCCGGGCGAGAGCCACGGGCGACGCGAGGCCGCCGGTCTTGATCGGCGAGTGCGCGTGGACCTCGAGGTTGCCGTTCGCCCCGATGTCGAACACCAGGATCGCGCCGTCGTTCTCGCTGGCGACATAGAGTCGCCCGGAGCGCGCGACCATCGTGCGGCAATGCGCGGCGGCGACGCCGGAGCTCGCGGTCAGCGTCAGCGCGCCGGTGTCGGAGTCTATGTCGAAGACCGAGATCGTCGCGCTGCCGATATTCGCGACGAACAGATAGTTGCCGTCCGTCGCCAGGTACTTGCCGCCGGTGCCGTCGGTCGCGAACGGCGACGAATCGATCGACGTCAGCTTCGGCGTGCTCTCGTCGAGCGCGAGCACCGAGACGTCGTTCGAGTCGCGATTGGCGACGAAGAAGCGATCGTCGTGAAAGAGCACGTCCCACGGCCGCTGACCGCCCGAGTTGACCGTCTGGACCGCCATCAGGTCGCCATCGTTCGCATCGAGCCGGTACAGGCTCAACTGTGCCGCCTGGACATCGCGAGAGACGACGAGAAAGCGCCCGTTGTGCAGGGCGAAATCCTCCGTCGCATCGTTCTTGCCGCCGTCGGAGGAGATGCGAATCCTCGCGTCCTCGATGCGCGCATCGCCGAGATCGGCCGCGGAGTCCCAGACGAAGGCGTGCGACGTTCCCGTCGGCGAGACCGTGAGGCTCGACGTGCCGACGCTCGCGGCGGCGGCGGTTGCCGGCAGGAACGTCGCGCCGCCGTCGGCGCTGTAGCGCACGGCGATGTCCGCGGTCGTCTCGTCGTCATCCGATAGCGTGAAGACGATACGGACGGCGCCCGTCTGAACGCCGGTCGGCGTGCTGACCGACACGGATACGCCGCCGCCCGGGCCGAACAGATCGTCGCGCGAACAACCGATCAGCGACACGAGGAGGGCAGCCGACGCTATCTGTAGCGCCAGACGCGATAGGCTCACGGCAAGATGCCTCGAGATCCGGAGTCGTTCGTGAATCGCCCCGCAGCATTCCTGGCGCAGAGCCTCGAAGTATACCATCGGCCGGATGCACCGATCTCCGGCCGGTAACCTGCCCCTTGATTCCTGAACCGCGCGGACCACACTGCCCGTATGCACGAGACCGTCACCGCCCGACTGCGTAGCTTCCAGGACAAGCTGCTCGACCTGACGAAGCGGAACCGGCTGCTCAACTTCCGCGTCACGCGGGCGAGCACGGTGCACATCGTCGACGAGCTGCCGCCCGAGCTCTTCGACCTCCTCGTCAGGCAGCGCCGCGCGCTCGGCTTCGTACCAGCGCCCTCGGACGACGACGCTTCGAGCAACGCGACGGGCCGAGAACGCGCCGCGAGCGCGGCGGCCGAGAACGAGCTCCCGTACGACGGCGTCGACGGCACGCCCGACTGCGTCCCCCTGCCGCCGGAAGGCGCCGCGCAGGACCGCGACGGCGCGGAGGGAGCTGACGACGAGGCCGCGTTCACGCGCGAGTTCCGACCGTACGCCGACGAGGTCGTGGCCGATCGCCACCGCGACCTCTTCCTGCAGACCGAGCTCGACGAAGCGCGCCTCGACCACAACCTGCTGCGCGTCTACCAGCAATCGCGCAGCGCGCTCGAGGAGCAGGGCTACGCGACGCTCTTCCTCGCGCTCGGCGCGCTCGAGTGGTTCGATGCCGACGCGCCGCGCAAGCCGCTCCTCGCGCCGATCATCCTGCTGCCGGTCGAGCTCCGCCGCCGCTCGCCGCGCAGCCCGTTCCACCTCCACCCGTCGGAGGACGATCCGGTCCTCAACCCGTCGCTCGTGATGAAGCTCGAACGCGAGTTCCACGCCGAGTTCGACGAATTGCCCGACGACGTCGAGGCCTGGGACGTCCAGGCGATTCTGGCGGACGTCGCCGCCAAGGCCGCCTCGCAGCCGGGCTGGCGCGTGCTGAACGACGTCTATCTCGGCCTCTTCTCGTTCACGAAATTCATCATGTACAAGGACCTCGAGACGTTCTCGAGGCTCTTCGCGGACAACCCGCTGATCCAGAAGCTCTGCGGGGCCGTGCCTACGTACGACGACGACGCCGACACCGAGACCGACACCGACACCGACT
>CAYMRB010000080.1:0-27153 GCA_964392615.1 uncultured Planctomycetia bacterium
TACACCGCGGTGACCGGGTATCCCGCGGAGCGTTCGTTCTCATTGTCGGATGGGCGCTCGCCGTCGGTTCGTTCGCATCGATCCGTGGAGACGAGAAGAAGATGCCTCGGTTGCGTCAAGTGATCGTCGCGTTCAAGACGCACTTCGACATCGGCTATACCGAGATGGCCCATGAGGTCGTCGACAAGTACCGCACGACGATGATCGACAAGGCGCTCGATGTTGTTGCGCGAACCGAGAGCCTGCCCACCGAGCTGCGCTTCGAGTGGACGGTTCCCGGCTGGCCGATGCAGCAGATCCTCTGGGAAGGCCAGACGGCGGCGCGGCGCGAGAGGGTGCTCGATGCGCTGCGCAGCGGTCGCTTCGTCGTGCACGCGTTGCCGTTCACGACGCACACCGAGACGCTCGAGCCCGAGGATCTCGTCCGCGGTCTCGGCTTCTCGACGCGGCTGTCGCGGTCCGCCGGTCTCGAGCTGCCGCGCGACGCGAAGATGACCGACGTGCCGTGTCACTCGTGGATCGTCCCGACGCTCCTGTGCCACGCGGGAGTCGACTTCCTCCACCTCGGCTGCAACCCGGCGAGCTCATCGCCGCGCGTGCCGCCGCTCTTCTGGTGGGAGGGCCCCGACGGCTCGCGTCTGCTGACGATGTACATGGCCGGAGGATACGGTTCGGAGCTGCAGCCCCCTGCGGACTGGCCGTATGCGACGTGGCTCGCGCTGATTCACACGGGCGACAACCAGGGGCCGCCCGAGCCGCAGCAGGTGCGCGACCTGATCGCCAAGGCGGCGAAAGAGCTTCCCGGCGTCGAGGTGCACGTCGGCAGACTGTCCGACTTCGCCGACGCGATTCGCGCCGAGGGCGTCGAGATTCCCGTCGTGCGCGGCGACATGCCGGACACGTGGATTCACGGTCCGATGTCGGACCCGGTCGGCGCCGGGGTGGCGCGCCGAACGCGCGCGGCGCTCCTGACTCTCGAGGTGCTGCACGCGCAGCTCGACGGGCGCGGCGTGCCGATCGCCGACGCGACCGACGCGATCGAACTCGCGTATGAGCAGAGCCTGTTGTACGGGGAGCACACGTGGGGCGCGGCGCTGTGGTGGAATCGCGATGGCAAGCTCGTGTACGGGAAGGAGTGGCGCGACAGCCACCGGGGAGGTGAGTTCGATCGCGTCGAGGCGTCGTGGGAGGAGCATTCGGGCTACATCCGCACGGCTCGCGATCTCGTGGCGCCGCGACTCGATGAACACCTGGAGGCACTCGCCGCCTCTGTCGATGTGCAAGGCCCGCGCGTGGTCGTCTACAACGCGTTGCCGTGGACGCGCACGGACGAGGTCGATGTGAGCTGGCCCGAAGACGCGCCGAGCGCGTTGGAGCCTGTCGATGGCGGACCGACGATCCCGGTCGCGGCGCGTGACGGAACGTTGCGATTCGTCGCGCCGGATGTCCCGGCACTCGGCTACCGGACGTTCGTGCCCGCGTCGTCCTCGCCATCGGACGACGCCAAGTCCGCGCCGACCGTGGCGGGCGACGAAACGACGGGCGTGATCGAGAGCCCGTTCTTCCGCCTGCGCATCGACCGCGAGCGCGGCACGGTCGCGTCCGCCGTCGACAAGCGTTCCGGACGCGAGTGGATCGATGCCGACGCGGATCACGGCTTCGGGCAGTTTCTCTACGAGCGGTTCGACCGACGCGACGTGGACCGCTACGTCGATGCGTACGTAACGCACCGCTTCGACTGGGCGGTGAACGAGCTCGGCAAGTCGAACCTGCCGGACGCGAAGCGGTTTCCGCACAGGTCTGCGACACCGAAGGGCTTCACGCTGCGGATCGAGCGCTCGGACGTCAGCGTCGCGGCGATCCTCGAAGCGCCGGCGAGCGACGGCGTGCCCTGCGGCATCGCGACGACGTTCACGCTGTGGCGCGATCTGGCATGCGTCGACGTCGACATCTCCGTGCGCGACAAGCCGGCCGATCCGTGGCCCGAGGCTGGCTGGCTGTGCTTGCCGCTCGCCGTCGAGAAGCCGTCGTTCCGACTCGCGCGGATCGGCTCGGTCGTCGATCCCGCGCGCGATCTCGTGCCGGGTTCGAACCGGGACCTCTTCTGGCTCTCCGGGGGCGTCGCGGTGATCGACGATGCGGGCGTCGGCATCGGACTGTGCCCGATCGACTCGCCGTGTGTCAGTCTCGATCGTCCCGGGCTGTGGTCGTACCGGCCCGAGTTCGTTCCGCAGCGACCGCGCGTCTACGTCAACCTGTTCAACAATCAGTGGACGACAAACTTCCGGCTGTGGAACGAGGGCTCGTGGAGCTCGCGTGTACGGCTGTGGTCGATCGATCGCTATCGACACGAGCCGTCGCTCGTCACGCCGTCGACCGACGCGCGCTATCCGCTGTGTGCGGCAGCGGAACGGGGGCCCGCGGGCGATCAGCTCGTGCGGCGCAGCGGGCCGACGCTGTCGAGGCGCGGAGTGCTCGTCACCGCGTGGCAGCGCGATGCCGACGCGAAGACGACGCTGCTGCGGCTCTGGGAGCTCGCGGGGCAGAGCGGAGCGTGTCGCGTCGAGCTGCCGCCCGGTGTGGACGTCAGATCCGTGCACCGCCTCGACTTGCGGGGCCGGCCGCTGGGGGACGCGCGACCGATCGTCGACGGGAAGATCGACGTCGAGCTGCGTCCGTTCGCACCGGTGACCCTGCTGCTGGGCGATTGAGGGCGCTGCGGGCGCAGCGTCCCGATCTCCGGAGCTCGACCGCGCCCCCTCCCGCTTGCCCCTCTCCGGACTTGACTTTTTGCCTCGTGCCGCGTCTTCTCCTTCTGCTGTTCCCACAACTCACTCAAAGGCACGAAGGAGGCCTTCGGTTTCATGGCGATCATCAGTGCTGGCACTGCTGCGCCGGACTTCTCGCTCGAGTCGCACGCCGACGAGACCGTGAAGCTCTCGGACTACGCGGGCCAGAAGAACGTCCTGCTCGTGTTCTATCCGCTCGATTTCACGCCCACGTGAAGCGAGGAGATCCCCGGCCTCAACTCGCTGCTCGGCGAGTTCGACGGCTGCAATACCCAGGTTCTGGGTATCAGCGTGGACTCCAAGTATTGCCACAAGGCTTGGGCGGACAGCCTCGGCCCGATCAACTACCCGCTGCTCGCCGACTTCCACCCGAAGGGTGAGGTCGCGAAGGCCTACGGGCTCTGGCTCGATGGCCCGGGTATCGGTGACCGTGCGACCGTCCTGGTGAACAAGGACGGCCAGGTCGTCTGGTCGGAGTCGGTCGGCCCTCCGGGACGTCGCATTCCGGCAGAGCTCCTCGCCAAGTGCAAGGAGCTCGGGTCGTAGCAGCTCGCTGAACGGGGCCGGAGTGTTGACACGACGGGGCGCGCCGCGCGGCGGCGTGTCCCGTCGTTGTCGTTCCAGATCAGGAGGGGCCGCTGATCGCCAGGCGGTCGAACGCCGCCCTGATTTCGGCGATGCTCACGGGCTTGGGCACGTAGTCGTCCATGCCGGCGTCGGCGCAGGCAGCGCGGTCCGCGGCCGCCGAGCTTGCCGTCATCGCGATCACGACCGGATTCCGGTCGTCTTTCCAGCGCTCTCGGATTCGGCGCGTGGCCTCGAGTCCGCCCATCTCGGGCATGTTCGCCGAACAGCTCGTGAGTTTCAGGGCAGTCGGACGAACCGTGCTCGGCCAT
Source organism: uncultured Planctomycetia bacterium (assembly GCA_964392615.1). Classification (GTDB taxonomy): domain Bacteria; phylum Planctomycetota; class UBA8108; order UBA8108; family UBA8108; genus CAYMRB01. Next base: position 3,686 of record CAYMRB010000080.1, read on the forward strand.
CAACCGACGGGCTCGCTGTACGCGAACGAGCTCACGAGGCTGACGGCCTCGCGCGCGTCTCGTGCCCAGCCGTCTCCTCCGAGATCCGTGCAGAGTGTAGAGGTTCGCAGGAACGGGTATCCGCCGAGCACGATTCTCGTATCGTGAGTCGACGGGCAGTCGCGTACCGCCCGGACGATCTCGGCGACCTGTTGCGTGTGGTAGGCCATCGTAGCGGAGACCCCGAGAACGTCGGCTCCGTGTCGCTCGATCGACTCGACGACGGCTGACGCTGGGGTGTTCGCGCCGAGGTAAACGGTGTCCCAGCCGTCCATCTCCAGGAAGTCGCACACCATGCGAATTCCCAGCTCGTGGAGTTCGCTTCCCGCGCAGGTGCCGACGAACCGCAGGCCATTGCATTCATCGCAGAAGACGTAGTCGTAGAGCCGTGACATGATCTGCTGCGTGGCTGCCGTGCAGAAGTGCTCCTGGGCCACGCTGATCCGGTTCTGTTGCCAGAGAAGGCCGACTCGGTTCTGACTGCTCTGGAACACATCGAGATAGATCGTCCGGATGCTCTCTCCGGACTCGAGCGCGCGCTGCACGAGCAGAAAGGCTCGCTCTCGGTCGCTTCGCAGAAGCGCTGCGGTGTAGTCTCGGCACAGCGTACTGCAGCACTCGGTGTCGCCGGCGTCAGACGTCGCGACGGAGTGTCGCATGCACTGTTCGAGTCCAGCGTCGAGGTGCTCACGCACGATCGGGAGCGCTGACGGAGAGACGCACTCCTCGACGATCTTCGCAAGGCCGCGCAGCTCCCCGATGAGTACGCTTCTGTCGATTTCGCGACACGAGTCGACCGATCGGGCCCAACGCACGTGATGGACGAACGCACCTCGCGAGGAGTTGACGAGCGCCTCGCCGAGCTCCAGGAGATGCGTTTCGATGTTCTTCTGGCGGTTCTGGATGTCGCGTCTCGAGGTGCACTTCTCGGTGAGCCGCCTCGCCAACTCATGTCGCTGGGTGACCAGCAGGTCACGGGTCTTGCTCGGGTCCTCTGTCATGGTTCTCGTGTTCCTTGGGACACGTTCCACCGTTCAGATCGCTCGCGAGGTCGACTGGCACCCCTCCGATAAACCGCTCCGGACCGCGTCGAGCAGCTTGTAGCTAGCTAGCACTCACCTTGTTCATCGTCACAATCGAACAAGGTTCTGAATCAGTTCGCGCTGGTCGTCATGAGACGACTGCGCGCTCTTTTCTCGACGCCCCGCCGCGCGGCGGTCTCGCTTCAGCGCGACGACGCGCTCTCCAGCTCCGCCAGCATCTCCTTGACGCCGGGCTGGTGGCGCACGATGACGCCAGCGGTGAGCGTCTCGACGATGCGTCGGTAGTCGGGATCGTTCGTGTCGGCGAACACCGCCCTGCCGCCCTCGGCGTCGACGCACAGCCCGCGGCCGCCCTCACTCGCCGCCAGGGGAGCGCGCAGCGCAGCGCTGTGTTCGGGGTGCGAGAGATTCAGATGGCGCACGCGCATGCCGCTCTCCGTCACGCCCCACTGTCCCGGCGGCGGTCCGGCGTGCACGGCGACGTTGAACTGGCTCAGCCACGTGATCGCGTCCTTGCGCGGGCGCTTGTCGTGACAGCTCGCGCAGCGGCGTCGATAGACATCGCTCAGCGTGCGGCGCGCCTTGTCCTCGAGGACCGTCGGCGATATCTGCGTGTAGTGGCTGTAGAAGGGCACGTTCGCGTCGATCCAGCAGTACACGCGGTATCGATCCTCCCACGGAATGTCGGCGCCGCAGTGCTTCGGATCCTCGAGGTAGCGCGTCAGCTTGCTGCGGATCGATCCGCGGCTCAGCGGCGCCTGGCCGTCGTAGTCGTTGCTCGGCTGCGCGTGCGTACGCCCTGTTCCCGGGACGAAATCGACCAGGGCGCGATCGACGAGCTCCATGTATGACATGCTGTACGCCGTCGTTCGGCTGCCAGTGAGGTCGAGCCCGCCGTCGGGTGTCGGCCCCGCGTGGCACTCGACGCAGTACTTGTCGAGCACGGGCTGCACGACCGCCTCGTATTCGAGGATGCCGTTCGTTCCCCAGGCCGGCGCCTTCGGGCGCATCGGCGGCTTGCGCGCCGCGATCGAGATCTCGCTCGGCACGGGGGCAGGGGCCAGCGACGTGCGCTGCGCATGACAGCCGATGCAGCTGCGACGTTCGTCGGGCATGCAGTGCATGTCCGAGCCCATCGTCATCAGCATCTTGCCGGCGTCGTCGAGCACGTGGAAGTAGAGGCTGCGCAGCGCGGGCACCTCGAAGTGCGCCGAGCCGTCCGCCTCGATCGGCACCAGGCCGATCAGGCGGTTGACGTAGAAGATCGTGCCGACGCCGATCGCCCCGCCACGCGGTGTCGTGTGAACGACCTGCTCCATGACTGCGAGGTGCTTGACGCGACCGCGCTCGACCACGGGCTCGAGGCCGCGGTAGACGTCCTGCAGCACGAGCGTCGCCTTCTGCGACCAGTTCGGATCGGTCAGGAGCTGGTGTTCCAGATCCGGGGGCTCCCACTCGGGCGCGTGTGCTCGCGACGGAATGGCCGGCGGCTTCGGACGCGCGACGAACGGCTGCGGGCAGTAGGCGCCGAGCTCACGCGCCGGCTCGAACACGCACTTCTTGTTGCCGAAGCGATCGAGTAGCCAGATCGCGACACGGCGTTTCGGCTCGCCGCCGTACGACACGAGGAAACGCTGCTCGTCGAGTGGGTACGGATCCTGATACGCCCAGTGCGGACACGCGTCGCCGACCGACGCGGTATCCTGCGTGATGCGCTCGAAACCGGCGCCGTCCGCGCCTTCGCGTCCCTGGCCCTGCCAGATCAGACCGACGAGCCCGGCGTTGTGGTTGTGGTGCGTGCCGAACGTGCACACGACCTCCGGGCGTCCCGGCACCTGTCGCGGCCTGTAGAACGCGAACGGGTCGATGACGGTATTGCCGAAGTACAGATCGAGCGCTGTGCCGTCGGGGTTCTGGACCCAGATTCCGTGGCGGTTGAAGACGTTCTTGTTGACGCCGTAGTCCCAGCGACAGAACACGACACGTCCGTCGTTCATCACCTGCGGCGTCGTATCGGTCGTCAAGTTGGCCGAGACGACCTTGCGCTCGCTGCCGTCGCGGTTGACGGTGAACAGCAACCGTCGCGGACCGCCGCCCTTGCACGGCGAGATGCCGGGCGCATCGTCGAAGAACACGACGCGGCCGTCGGGAAGCTCGGCAGGGGACTGGCCTTCGGTGATGACGCGATAGCCATCGCCGTCGACGCCGACCTCCGCGACATCGCCGCCGCCGCCGATGAAGATCTTCTTCGCGTCCCACGACAGCGTCATGTCGTGCGCGCGCACGGACTGCGAGTGGAAGATCGTCCGCACCTCGCGCGTGGCCGGATCGAACACGCGGATGTACGACGGCGACGCGCCGTTGCGCGTGAACTGCAGCGCGTCGTAGCGGTACATCGGGCGCTCGAGGAAGACGATCGGCGGCAGCCGGCGGATCTCGTCGACCCATGCGCGTTCGATCTCGTCGTCGAGCGCCAGGACCTCCTCGACGCGCGGCTCGCGGGTGGCGACGAGCTTGCCGAGAAGTGGCGAGATCTTGGCTCCGAGCGCCTCGAGCGTCTCGCGTCGGCGTCTGCCGTCGGCCGACTCCGGATAGTGCTCCAGCGCCGCTTCCATCCGCGTGACGACGCGACCCCGCGAATCGCGCGCAGCGGTCTCGATGCCCGGCATCGGCGTGTGAATCGATCGGAACGTCACGAGCCGGGTGAGAGCTTCGCCGTAGCGGCACGCCGTGAAGTAGGCGTTGCGCACCGTGCTCGCATACGCGGCATCAGCACGCTTGACGTCGAGCGCACGCAACACGTCATCGGGCGACTTGCCGGCGATCCGCGCGAACTGCCCCAGCACGGCGTCGGCCAGCGCTCTCTCGGTCGCGAGTCGATCGCCGGTCTTTCGCCACGCCGACCAGAACGCGCCTTCGAACGCGGACGTGAGCTCGATTTCGATCCGGCTGCGCGCGTCGGTGAAGTCGGATTGCAGAGCTCGCCAGATCGTGCTCTGCGTTGCGTCCGGCGTCGTCGCTGCAGAGCCGAGCTCGGTGGCTGACGCGAACAGCGCGTCGAGCCATTCGTCGCGAGTGACGTACCAGTTGGGTACGTTCTGCACCTCGCGGTAGTAGGGCAGATCGCCGATACGGTACGAGCGGAACGGCCGCCACGGGCGTTCGTGAGGGCCCTGGCGCCGCGGCGGCGGGTCGAGTCCGACGACCGCGAACGAGAAGCCGTAGGCGTGACGGTTGTTGGTGATCTTCGCGACGAAGTGGTTGGCGCCGGCTTTCAGCGCCAGCCGCGTGCCGGTCGGAATGCGGCCCTTGCCGTCGAATGCGAGCAGCTCTTCGCCGTTGAGCCAGCAGCGGTATCGCGCCTGACGGCGCCACGTTTCCATATTGGGCGCATTCTGCCGACGGTCGCTCTCGGGGGAGCGGATCGAGAACTCGAGCACGAGCTCGACCGCCGTACGCGTCGTGATCTCGCGGTAGACGTACTGCGTCTCACCGGCAGACGGCGCTGGGCCGCGCGGCAGGTCGCACAGATAGCCGTCGATCCACTCCGGATGTGCGTGCCAGCGACGCTCGGCGTACGGTGTCGGTGGGAAGTTCGGCGCCGGGTACGTCGTGCCGAGCGCTGGTGAACCGCCGTTGCGGTGGAGGTCGACTTCGACGTCGTGGCAGTGAGCGAAGCTGGAAGCGACGTTCCGCATCCAGTCGAGCAACGGAGGACGGTCGCGGAACGGGCCGATGCGATACCACGTGCCGCGCTCGACGCCGGCGACTTCGATGCGTTGGCGGGCATCGAGCGTGCGGTAGAGCTCGCCGAGCTCGCGTTCCTGGATCGCATCGAGGAGCGGCTCGATCTTCGAGGCGCCGTCGATCGCGGTGGGGACGAGCGCGAGTCCGAGCAGCACGCAGCCTTGCCCCAGAAGACGAGTCGCTATCGAGCGCGTCATGGCGTTGTGATCTCCAGGGCTGCCAGCAGGAAGAGGACCGGTATCATGTCGCAGGCTCAGTCGAAGTCGACGATATCCTCGAGGACGTCCCAGAAGCCCTTCTTCTTCTTGCGCTTCTTCTCCTTATGGTAGTCCTTCTCCTTGCGATACTCCCGTTCCTCGCGAGGTGCCCTTTCCTCTCGCTGCGGGGGCGCTGGAGGTGGGGGGGCGTCGAGGATGTGGGACGGCTGCTCGGCCTCTTGGCGTCGTACGTGGGCGATGATCTTCTGGAGCTCGCCGCGGTCGAGCCAGACGCCCCGGCAGCTCGGGCAGACGTCGATCAGCACGTCCTCGTAGTTCGTGACCTCCATCGGCATCTCGCACTCTGGGCAGCTATGGGCCGGCATCGCGTAGGTTCTCCGGGTTGTCGTGGTTAGCAGTCCCTTGAAAAAGTCTAACTCCAATTGCGATCTCGCGGCAAGGCGAGGTCACTGTCGGACGGCTGTCGATCGAGTTGGCCGTTCCGACTCTGCGCAAGAGTCGCCGATTGCGATATCCTGACGGAGCATGGCGCGACTGCGTGACCGAGGACGCGGCGCAGGCGGACGATCGAGCGATCGAGGACGGGTGACGGCATGTTGACGATCGACGGTTCCTCTGGCGAAGGCGGCGGACAGATCCTGCGCTCGTCGCTCGCGCTCTCTGCGATCACGGCCACGCCGTTTCGCATCGAGCGGATCCGCGCCGGCCGCAAGCAGCCGGGCCTGAGGCGACAGCACCTGACCGCGGTGCGCGCCGCGGCCACCGTGTGCGAAGCCGAGGTCGAGGGCGACGAAGTCGGCTCGGGCGAGGTCGTGTTCCGCCCCGGCGCCGTGCAGCCGGGCGACTACCGCTTCGCGATCGGCACGGCGGGAAGCACGACGCTCGTGCTACAGACGGTGCTGCCGGCGCTTCTCACGGCTTCCGGTCGCTCCACGATCGTGCTCGAGGGCGGCACGCACAACCCGTTCGCGCCGCCGTTCGACTTTCTCGCGAAGACCTACGTGCCGCTCGTGCGACGCATGGGCGCGGACGTCGCGGTCGAGCTGGAGCGCCCGGGCTTCTTCCCGGCCGGCGGCGGGCGTCTGCGAGTCGTGATCGAGCCGGCCGCAGAGCTGCAGGGCATCGAGCTGCTCGAACGCGGCAAGACCGTCGCGCGCCACGCGCGTGCGATCGTCGCGAGTCTGCCTCGGCATATCGCCGAGCGCGAGGTCAAGGTTCTGCAGAAGCGTCTGGGCTGGCCACCCGGTGGTTTCTCCGTCGAGGAGATCTCCGACTCGGCCGGGCCGGGCAACATCGTGATCGCCGAGATCGAGACCGAGGCGGTGTGCGAGGTGATCTCGTCGGTCGGTCAAGTGCGTCGGCCCGCGGAGTCCGTCGCGGCCGAAGTCGCTCGCGAATGCCGCCGCTATCTGAAGTCCACGGCGCCGGTCGGCGAGCACCTGACCGATCAGCTTCTGCTGCCGCTCGCGCTGGCAGGTTCGGGGAGATTCCGCTCGGTCGGCCTGTCGCGGCACGCGACGACGCACATCGAGCTTATCCGGCAATTCCTCGCCCTCAAGATCGGCGTCGAGGAAACCGAAAGCGATGGAGTGATCGTCTCGATCGGCAGAGTGCGCCGTCTCCGAGCGAAAGGAACGCGAGATGATCCGCCGTCGGCTCTGTGACCCAGGAGTGCTCTTATCGTGACCGCATCGCCGTCGGGAGTTGTCGACATCGGCCTCGAGCGCGTCCTCGCGTCGCCGCCGTCCATCCTCCAGCGCAGGCGATTCGGCCTGCTGATGAACGACGCGTCAGTCGATCGGCGCTTTCGCTCGGCAGCGCGGCTCCTCGCAGACGCGTTTCCGGGCCAACTGGTCGCGCTCTTCTCGCCGCAACACGGTCTGTGGCACGAAGAGCAGGACAACATGATCGAGTCCACGCACGGCTTCGATGTCGAGCTGGGCGTACCTATCTACAGCCTCTACGGCGAGACGCGCGAGCCGACGCCGGAGATGTTCGACGGACTCGAGGCGCTCGTCGTCGACCTGCAAGACGTCGGCACGCGAGTCTACACGTTCGTGTGGACCATGTCCTACTGCCTGGAGGCCTGCGCGCGGCGCAGAATTCCCGTCGTCGTGCTCGACCGACCGAATCCGCTCGGCGGCGAGCGCGCCGCGGGGCCGCAGCTCGAGCCGGGCTTCGAGAGCTTCGTCGGTCGAGCAGCGCTGCCGATGGCGCACGGGCTGACCCTCGCCGAGCTCGCGCTGCAGGTCGATCGCATGCTCGGAATCGGCGCGGACATCCTGCCGGTCGCCATGGTGGGCTGGCATCGCGCCATGCGCTTTCCGCAGACCGGTCGCGCGTGGCTCCCGCCGTCGCCCAATCTGCCGCGCTTCGAGGGCGTCGACGTCTATCCGGGCACCGTCTTGTTCGAGGGCACCAATCTCTCGGAGGGACGTGGCACCACGACTCCGTTCGAGGTCATCGGGGCGCGTTCATCGAGCCAGCTCGGCTCATCGACGAGGTTCGCCGCTACGACCTCGATGGTGTGGTGCTGCGCGAAACGCGTTTCCGGCCGACGTTCCACAAATGGGCGGACGAGCTGTGCGGCGGTGTCTGGCTGCACGTCGTCGATCCGGAAGTGTTCGACGCGTACCGCACGGCAGTCGCGATTCTCGCTGCGGTGAAGGGGCTCTGGCCCGACGGGTTCCGTTGGATCAATCCGCCGTACGAGTACGAGAACGAGACGATGCCGATCGACATCTTGAGCGGCAGCTCGCGCCTGCGAGAGTACGTCGACGCAGGCGGCGAGCGACAGAGCTTTGGCGCGATCGTCGACGTCGACCGCAACGCATGGCGAGCGGAGATCGCGGACTCCCTGCTCTATCCGCAGAGCGACTGACGCGTCACGCGCTGGCGAAGTCGAGCGAGTAGCTCATCACGCCCTCGCTGACGCGACTGGTGACGCGGCAGTTCGCCCTGTTCAGGACCTTCTGCATGCGCCGGTTGTCGCGCAGAACCTCTGCCGTGAAGCCGCTGATCCCGTTGCGTTTCGCGATGCGCATCAGGTGGCGGAGCAGGAACTTCCCGATCCCCTTGCCCTGCCACGAATCGCGCACGACGAACGCCACCTCGGCGAGATTCGTCGTCGCGTCGAGGTAGTAGCGACCGATCGCGATGATCTCGTCGCCCCAGGCCTCCGGCAGCGTCGCGACGATAGCGATCTCGCTGCGGTGGTCGATGTAGACGAAGTCCTGGATCTGGCGACGCGGAACGCGCTCCATGCGGCTCATGAAGCGGTAGTACACCGTCTCCTGCGACAGCGCGTAGAACAGATCGCGCATGCTCTGCTCGTCTGTCGGATGGATCGGACGGAAGCTGACCTGCGTGCCATCCGGCATGAGCCACGAGGTGCGCAGCTCCTTGGGACCGACGAGGATCTTGCCCTCCTTGTCGGCCAGATCGGCGGAGAGGTACTTCGCCTCGATCGCCTGTCGCAGCAGCTCCGGACGGAAGTCGGGGTGCGCGACGCTCATGAGCGCGAGCGCGCGCTCCTGGATGCTCTTGCCGTGCAGGTAGGCCGTGCCGTACTCGGTGACGACCCAGTGCACGTCGCCGCGCGTCGTCACGACGCCGGCTCCCGGGCTCAGGTGCGCGACGATACGCGACACCTTGCCGCCCTTCGCGGTCGACGGCAACGCGATGATCGCCTTGCCGCCGGGGGCTCTGGCCGCGCCGCGGTTGAAGTCGACCTGGCCTCCGATGCCGGAGAAGAACCTCGTGCCGAGCGAGTCCGCACACACCTGGCCGGTGAGGTCGACCTCGAGCGCGACGTTGATCGCGGTCATCTTGTGCTGCTGGCCGATGATGACCGGATCGTTGACGTACTCGGTCGGGTAGAACGCGAACGCCGGGTTTCCGTCGACGTAATCGTAAAGCCGCCGCGTCCCGAGGCAGAAGCTGGCGACGACCTTGCCGCGATCGACCGTCTTGCGCGTGCCGTTGACGGCACCCTTGTCGACGAGATCGATCACCGCGTCGGTCAACATCTCGGTGTGAATGCCGAGGTCGTTCTTGTCGCCGAGAAACTCGAGAACGGCCTGAGGAATGCGTCCGATACCCACCTCGATCGTCGCGCCGTCCTCGACGAGCGCGGCGACGTATTCGGCGATCTGTCGCGTGTCCGCCGTCACCTCTGACTGCGGGACCTCGACGATCGGCGCGTCGGACGGCACCAGCAAGTCCATGTCGAAGACGTGCAGCTGGGAGTTGCCGAGCGTGCGGGGCATCGACGGGTTGACTTGCGCGATGACGAGGCTGGCGTTCTCGGCGGCGCTCTTGACGATGTCGACGGACACGCCGAGGCTGCACATGCCGGCCTCATCCGGCGGCGAGACTTGGATCAGGGCCGCGTCCAGGGGCAGCTGCCCGGAGTGGAAGAGACGCGGAATGTCCGACAGGAAGATCGGCGTGTAGTCGCCGAGCCCTTCCTGGATGATGTCCCGCACGTTCTCCGCGATGAAGAAGCTATTGACGCGCAGGAACTGAGCGAGCTCCTCCTGCGCGTACGGCGCAGATCCGGAGGTCAGCAGGTGGATGATCTCCGTATCGGAGAGCTGCTTCGCTCGATCGGTCAGAGCGGCGACCAGCTCCTGCGGCTCGGCACAGCCCGTCCCGATGAAGACGCGCTGTCCCGGTCCGATCCGGGTCACGGCCTCCTCGGCCGTGGTGACCATCGACGAGTAGTGCTCTTGCCACTCGGTGTCGTACGCGGTCGCGGGGTCAGTCATTGGCGGTGTTCCCGCTCTCGAGGGTCATGCGAGCGTCAGCGACGTAGGAAGCGCTACCGACCTCGCCGACGATGAAGGGGTTGATGTCGAGCTCGGTGATGGAGGGGAAGTCCGTGGCGAGCTGCGAGATGCGTTGGAGTCCGGCGGCGATCGCCTCGACGTCGACACCGGCCTGTCCGCGCGCGCCCTTCAGCAGCGCGTACGAGCGCGTCCCCTCGAGCATCTGCATCGCCTCGTCCGACGTAATCGGCGCGAGGTAGAACGTCACGTCCTTCATCACCTCGACGAAGATCCCGCCGAGGCCGAACATCAGCATCGGGCCGAACTGGGGATCGCGAGTCATGCCGAGGATCACTTCCCGGCCGCGCGCCCCCATCTTCTCGACGTACAGGCCTCGCACGTACGCGTCCGGTGCTCGCCGGCCGAGCCGCAGCATCATCAGCTCGAACGCATCTCGGACCTGGTCGGCGTTCGCCAAGTTGATTCGCACACCGCCGATGTCGGACTTGTGGACGATGTCCGGAGAGACGACCTTCATGACCACCGGATAGCCGATGCGCTCGGCCGCATCGACGGCTTGGTCCGACGACGTGGCGAGGTATCCTTCCGGGACGTTGAAGCCATACGCGCGGAGGATCTCCTTGCCCTCGACCTCGCCGACGCGGGGGCTTCCCGCGCGGGCGTGTCGGTTCAAGAGGCGGTCGACGCGGCGGCGGTTCACCGCGAAACGCTTGACGACCCGCGGCGGCCGCTGACGCCAGGCCGAATACTCGCAGAGCGTCTTCAGCGCCGCCATGGCGCGCTCCGGGGCCGGATAGTTCGGCACGCCGCGCTCCAGCAGCCGCTCTCGCGCCGGTCCGACCTCGGCGCCGCCGAGGAAGGCGGTCAGAATCGGCTTGCCGCTCTCCCGCATGTCGCCGACCTTCTCGGCGACCGCCAACGGCTGCGTCATGTTCTGCGGCGTCAGCAGGACGACCGCGGCGTCGACGGCGTCGTCGGCGAGCACGGCGTCGAGCGCGTCGGAGTACCGATCCGGCCCCGCGTCGCCGACGACGTCGACCGGATTGCCGACGGCCGCGGTCGGCGGCAGGCATCGTCGCAGCTCATCGACGGTCGCATCCGACAGCGTCGCGAGGCGCAGACCGAGGGTCTCCGCCGCGTCCGCCGCCATGATGCCGGGACCGCCCGCGTTCGTGATGATCGCGACGCGGTCGCCCGCCGGCAGCGGCTGGAGCTCGAACGCGAGGGCGTAGTCGAACAGCGCCTCGAAACTCTCCGCTCGGACCACACCGCAGCGCTTGAACGCTGCGCCGTAAGCCATGTCCGCACCGGCCAGGCTCCCCGTGTGCGAGGAGGCGGCCTTGGCGCCGGCCTGCGTGACGCCGACCTTGAGCAGGACGACGGGCTTGTCAGCCGCGGCCTCGGCGGCGACTTCGAGGAACGCGTCGCCTTCCGTGATGCTCTCGAGGTAGCCCGCGATGACGCTCGTGTCGGGATCGGCGGCCAGGATGCGCAAGAACTCGATCTCGTCGAGGTCGGCCTTGTTCCCGAAGCTGATGACCTTGCCAAGTCCGATGCCCGAGGTCACGGCCCAATCGAGAATCGCGACGCACAGCGCACCGGACTGCGAGATCAGCGAGATCTTGCCGCGCTTCGGCATGAACGGCGCGAACGTCGCGTTCATCGCGTGGTGCGTGTTGATGACGCCGACGCAGTTCGGGCCGACGAGTCGGACCCCGCGTCGCCGACAGGTCGCCGCGATCTCCTCCTCGAGCGCTGCGCCCTCCGCGCCGATTTCCTTGAACCCGGCGGTGATGACGATCACCGACTCGGCGCCCGCGTCGGCGGCCTCCCCGACGGTGTCGTTGACCATCCGGGTCGGCACCGCGATGACGCCCAGATCGATGCGCTCGCCGAAGTCCCGGATGCTGTGATAGCACCGCAGTCCGAGAACCTCATCCGCACGGGGGTTGACGGGAACAAGCTGACCGCCGAAACCGCCGTCGAGCAAGTTCTTGACGATTTCGTGGCCCACCTTGCCCGGCTTCTGAGAAGCCCCGAAGACGGCGATCGTCTCGGGCTTCAGTAGCCGCTTGAGCATGATCGTTCATCTCACAGGAGATATGTATGCGGCGATCATGGCGCGGGGGTGTGAAAGTGTCAAGCCGAACCGCCGAAAAATCGTCGAAGATTTAACGATTTGTGGCGTGGAGCTGCGGATGGTGCGCCCTTGCGGCCGACGCCGCGAGGGCCGGGGGACGACTACGCGACGGAGGTCACGCGCGACCGCAGCACTTCTTGTACTTCTTGCCGCTGCCGCACGGACACGGATCGTTGCGCCCGACCTTCGGGGCTTCGCGTCGCACGGGCTCCGGGCCGATCGTCTTGCCGTCGACGAAGTACCAGCGGCCGTCCTCGCGGCGGAACTCCGCGATCTCGTGGTGCTCGGTCTCCTCGCCGTCGTCGGGGCGATAGCGCGCGACGAACTCGACCGTCGCGAGGTCCGGATCCGGCCCGGCGTCCGACGTCGAGAGGATCTCGAGGCCGAGCCACGTCGATCCCTCGGCCCACTCGCGAGTCTGCTCCGGGTCGTGCGACTTGCGTCGTCGCGGGTGGAGCGTCGATTCGAGATACCCGATCCTGGCTCGTGCGTACGCGGAGTAGCGCGAGCGCATCAGGGCTTCCGCCGTCGGCGGCTGCGCCTCGCCGCGGTGAAACGTGCCGCAGCACTGCTGGTAGGGCGCGCCGGAGCCGCACGGGCAAGGGTCCATCGGGATTCGCTCCTGTCTCTGCGATTCGGCGTCAGGGACGCTGCCAGGGAATGGCGCCGCCGCGCTGGATGTGCGCGCGCAGAGCCGTCGCCAGCTCTCGGAAGATTCGCGGCTGCTTCTTCGACAGATCGTTCGCTTCGAGCGGGTCGGCCTCGAGGTCGTACAGCTCCTGCGGTGCGAACGGGCTGTTCTGAAGCAGCTTCCAGCGTCCGCGCCGGACCGCCTCGATCGTCTTGCCACCGTACCGCAGATTGCCTTCGCGGCGCGAGAAGAACACGTCGCGCGATAGGGGAGGCTGCTCCTTGCCGAGCAATGTCGGGAGGAAGTCGACACCGTCGATCTCGTGCTCGAGGCGCACGCCCGCGGCCGCCGCGAGCGTCGGGTACAAGTCCATCGTCAACAGCAGCCGTTCGGAGCAGCTACCGGGCGCGATGCGCCCCGGCCAGACCGCGACCGTCGGAACGCGCAAGCCGCCTTCGTAGACGCTCTGCTTGCCATCGCGCAGCGGGCCGTTGTTCGCGCCGACGTTGAGCTGGCCGCCGTTGTCGGACGTGAACACGACCAGCGTGTTCTCCGCCATGCCCGTCGACCGAAGCGCCTCGAGCACCTTGCCGATGCCCGCGTCCATGTGCTCGATAAGCGCGACGAGACGCGCGCGCTTGGCGTCGATTCCCGGCTCGCGCTGCTGCACGCGGGCGAGCCACTCGGGCGGCGGCTGGATCGGCGTGTGCGGCGCGTTGTACGCCAGGTACAGGAACCACGGCGCATCGGAGCCGCGGCGCTCGCGCAGGTACGCGATGGCCCAATCGGTGAAGAGATCGGTAGCGTGGCCCGGAGGGTCGATCTCCTCGCGCCCCTTGCGCATGTAGTTCACGCCGTGGCGGCGGTGCTTCCAGTAGTCATCCATCATGTCGCCGAGGAAGCCGTGGAAGAACCGGAAGCCGCGTTCGGTCGGCGTGTTCGGCGCTTCGACGCCGAGGTGCCACTTGCCGACAATCGCGGTATCGTAGCCGCGTCGGGCGAGGACCTCGGGCAACAGGACCGCCGTCGGGCTGAGCCAGCCCCAGCTGTCCTTTGCGTGCGTGCGGATGACTCCCGGTACGCCGACGAGCTCCGGGTAGCGTCCGGACAAGAGCGACGCGCGGGTGGGGGAGCAGACGGGGCAGTTGGCGTAGAACCGGTCGAAGCGCATGCCTCGCCGAACGAGCCCATCGACATGCGGCGTGCGGAGATCCTCCGCGCCGTAGCTCGACAGGTCGCCCCAGCCGAGATCGTCGGCGAGGATGACGAGGATGTTCGGCGGGCGTCCCGGACGCGAGTCGGCTCGGAGCGGCTGCTGGGGTAGCGATACTCCCAGGAGCACGACGCCGAGCAGCGTCAGGAACGCCCGCCGATGACCGCGAGAGCAGGTCGGTGTGGAAGTGAGCCCTGCCATCAGGCGCGCTTCGCGACTTCGGCCTTCATGAATGCGAGTGCGTCGGCTGCCAGCTTCTCCTCGGTCTCGTACATGCGACGCCAGATGCAGGTCGCAGCCGCCAGCTCCGGCAGCGCCAGGCCGAACGCCTCGACGACCATCCAGCCGTCGTAGCCGATCGCAGCGAGCGTATCGAAGGTCTCGTCCCATCGCACGATGCCCTGACCGGGCGTGCTGCGATCGTTCTCGGAGATGTGGACGTGCACCATGTGCGGCGCCGCGGTGCGGATCGCGTCGGGCACGCTCTTCTCTTCGATGTTCGCGTGGAACGTGTCGTACATCATCCTGCAGCTCGGATGGTCGACGTCCTGGACGAACTTCGCCATCTGCGCAGCCGTGTTCAGGAAGTAGCACTCGAAGCGATTGAGATACTCGACACCGAGCTTGACGCCGATCTTCTCCGCGTGCTCCGCGACCTGGCGCATGCTGTCGACGCCCCACTTCCACTCGTCGCCGGTCGCACCGGCGCCGCTGAAGTGGCCGAGCGCGCTGTGGTACGGCCCGCACAGCGTCTGGGCACCGAGGGCCTGGCAGCAATCGAGCGCCTGCTTGTTGAGATCGACGCCCTTCGCGCGCACCGCAGCGTCCGAGCTGATCGGGTTGTCCTCGAGGTTGCGGACGGTGACCGCGGTTCGCTCGAAGCCGAGCTCATCGAGCTTCGCGCCGAGCTTCGCGGTCGCGTCGATGTCGTACGCGAACAACGGGACCTCGACCCCGTCGTAGCCCATGCCCTTCAACGCCTCGAGGACCGGGTAGTGCTCCTCGCCGATTCCTCCACTCCAGAGCAAGAGGTTCATACCGAATTTCATGGGGCGTTCTCCTGGATCTCTGCTGCGAATGCGTGGGAATGAGCGGACGTCGAGCCCGTCGGGCAGAAGATACGCAGCCGCGGAGGCGTTTGCAAGCGGGCCGGCGGCCGGCGCGCATGCGGCGGTGACGGTCCGGGGCGGGGGAAGAGGGCAGTCCGAGTGCGATTTCGACGGCGAGACGACCGCCCGGGTGCGAGGCCCCGGGCCTGCTGAACCGACCGAGATCGACCCGATTTCGAGACGATTGCGAGGCGACCAGCCGGGAGATTGTGGGCTGTCGTTGTGCTTTTTGGCGGGCTAGAGTACCGCCGGGGGGCGCGGCCCGGGGGGGCGGACGGGCGGTCGGTTCAGCAGGCCCGGGGGACCGAGCGCGAGACCGAGATCGACCCGATTTCGAGACGATTGCGAGGCGACCAGCCGGGAGATGCGTGACCTGCTTCCTCGGCGTCATCGTCGCGCGTTTCTACCTGAATCTCATCGACGGCGCCGCCGAGAGGCGGTCGTGGCTCCGCGGGATCAATCCGCGTAGGCCATCACCTCTACCAGGTGGCGGCCGGAATTGGCCGAGTTGCGCGTCTGGGTGACGCGGATGTACCGCACGGACCGTGGTGGAAAGCGGCAGGTGTATCCCTTGGCAGTGGACGGGTACGAGTTGTCGCGCCAGTCGGCGACCGTATCCCAGCGATCGGAGTCGATCGAGGTCTCGACGGTGAATCCGTAGTGCCGGTTGTCACCGTAGTAGGGAACCACGACGACACGACCGACGGTCGTCGGCTCCGTGAGGTCGACCTGCCACCATGCGGCGCCGGGGTGCAGATCGACGTCCGTCGCCCAGTAGCTGTCGGTGTCGTGGCTTCGGCCGTCGTTGGCCAGCCTCGCCGGGTGCCCCGGAAGCCCGTGCGAGCACTTCGTCGGTCTGCCGGTCGTGAGGCTGACGACGTCCGGCTTGCTTCGAGGGCGACCGACGGATTCGGCGGTTTGGAGATACTGCCGGACGACCGTCGGAAAGTCCCAACGCCGGTCCTGAGCCGACCGCGTGACGAGGTCCACTTCCTCGAGCGTCCCAAGCAGAGGACGGGACTTCGGCAGCGTGAGTACGATCCGATCGGGAGGGTTTCTCCGGGGCGGATCGAGCTCGACCTCGACTCCCTTCCGGCCCCCCCTGACCGTCAGGTTCAGCGGGCCGAAATGCGTGGGTAGACGCCTGACGCGAATCTCCTTCCCGTCGTCCAGCCACCAGTCCGGCACGGCGGCGAGAAGATGCAATTCGTCACCGGCCTCGTGCACGAGCATGTGGCGAAGCATGATCGCGTAGTTGCAGGCCCCGGTCACGTGCGGAATCGTGTGGCTCCAGGCCTCGCGCTTCTTGTAGTAGATGCCTTCGGGGAATGCATGGGCGGCAGTCGAGTGCAACAGGTACCAGTAGAAGTCCTCCACCACCTGCTCGTGGTCGCCGCGAATCAAGTCGACCATCGTCGTGTAAGAGCCCATGTACGGGTGGATAGCTTCGACCTTACCCGTCCCCCTCCATTGAATGGTCCCTTCGATGAACCCACCGGCGAAGTCCCTGCGGACGTGCCGGCTGAGCGCGGCGACACGAGGATCGTCGCGCGGAAACAACTCGGTCGGCCACAGCGTCTCGGTGTTTCCCCAGTGTGTGCCGTTCGCTTCCCAACTAGGTGGGAAGTGCCGAAGGCCCGTCTTCTTCCAGGCCGTATCGATGTCCTCGCGATACAGCGCCGCTTCGGCGACTAGCTCCTCGGCGTCCGCCGTTTTTCCGAGGGTCTTCGCGGCGTCGGCCACGCAGAGCATGCCACGGAAATTCCACATGTCGTAGCCGACGATGTGGTACTTCGCGTTCCAGAGGCACTCGCCGTCAGCGGGCGCGGCGTGAAGCACGCCGGTAAACGGTGGAGCGGTCGCGCGCCGAGCCTTCATCGTCCAGCGCACGGCTCGAAGCATCCGCGGATAGACCCGCTCGAGAAACTCACGATCTCCGGTGATCTTGGCATACTGCCACAGAGTCCAGACCGACTGGCCGTTGGCGTCGAGCTGCTTCCCTTGATTGCCGCCGCCGCGGAATCGTCCTTCCGCGTCTTGGCACTTCAGATAGTGCTCGATCGCCTTGGCTGCTGCATCCGTCAGGCCGGCCTCCTCCAACTCCATGACCTGGTACGCGCCGTCGCGCGGGTAGAATATGTCATAGAAGTCCTCCCCTCCGTGCGCCTCGCCATGATCGTTGGCGATCAATTGGCACACGTGTGCGGCCAGCAGCGCCTCGCTTGCCTTGCGGCATGGCACCGCGATCTCGGCCGCGCGATGCAGCACCCGCTGCCAGTACTCCCTGGTGCGGTGAAGCCACACCTGCGGATCTTCGTCGTCGTACTTCCCGGCGTCGTCGATAGCGAAGAAAGTGTATCGGGCGGTACTCTCGGCCGTGCCGCCGGGCGGGAGCTTCCAGGACCACGCGTACCGGCGGGAGTGCGCCTTGCCGGTTTCCCCACCGCCCTGAGGCTCCGGGGTTCTGGGGGCCTTCAAGCCAGCTTCAGGTCCGAGCTCGACACTCGCCTCGACGGGCTTGTCGGACGTATTGACAGCCTTCACCCGTATCCAGTTCAGGAAGTTCTCGCCCTCGGTCGGCCAATCGTACGCCGCCTCCCAGTCCTTCACGTCCGGCAGGGGGGTCGCCCAGTACGCCACTTCGTATCGCACCGGGCCGTCCTCGGCGGCGACCAGGATGACCGGCATCCAACCATCCATCGCCAACTTGGGATTCTCACGACTCAACGGAGTCGAATCGGCGCCGAGGCGAACTTCGATCACCGTCTTGCCTGCCAGGATGAGCTCGTTCTTCGGTGTGATCCGAGAGCCGAACGTGTAGTCCTTCAGCCCGATGACATTCCAGTTATTGGCAAAGTAGTCGAAGTTCTCCACGAATTCGGCGGCACGTTCGACGAGCGACTCATCGAGCGGCCGGTAGCCTACGCCCGCCTTCTTCAAGCGCTCTACATGCGGGATGAGTCGGTAGACGAACAACCGGACACTCCGATTCCCTCTCGGAGACCAGAGAACCTCGCTCAGAGCGCATGCACGGGGCCAGGTCATGAAGTCCCGCCGCGCCGCGTCAGCGATCAACTCGCCCCAGAGTTGACCTTGCCCGCCGAGGACGTGTTGGGCTTGTTCGGCGTTGAGCGCCGCAGGTACCGGATCGAACGCGTAGACGTCTTCCACTGTCGTGACTCGATTGCCCAGCCCCAGCTCGCTCTTGTGCTGGCGGTAGTCGAAGTACGTATGCGACGTCGGAGCCATGACCACGTCGTGACCCGCCTTGGCCGCGGCGACTCCACCGCGGGTTCCCCGCCAGCTCATCACCGTCGCGCCGGGCGCCAAGCCGCCCTGAAGAATCTCATCCCAGCCGATCATGCGACGCCCCTTGCTGGTCAAGAACGCATCCATCTTCTTGATGAACCAGCTGTGAAGAGCGTGGGCGTCGGCACAGCCCAGGTCCTTCATCAACGCCCGCATCTCCGGATCATCGGTCCAGACTTTGATGTTGGCTTCGTCGCCCCCGATGTGAATGAACCTGCTGGGGAAGAGCTCGATCACCTCGGCCAGCACATCCTGCATGAAGGTCACGGTCTCGGGTCGAGGCCCCAGCAGGCCTGAATCGGGTCTCCACGAGTGTCCCTGTCCCCATCGCTTCGCGGGTGAAAGCGCGGCCAGGTGCTTCATGTTGACGCCATGCTCGGGATACGCCACGATCGCTGACCCGGCGTGATAGGGCATCTCGATCTCCGGCACGATCGTGACGTGGCGCTCCGCCGCGTAGCGAACCAACTCGCGGATGTCCTCCTGCGTGTAGAATCCGAAGCAGCGCGGCCCCTTGCCCTTCTTGTAGCGCAGATTCCAGTCCATCTGCGAGCCGAGCGCCGTCAACTTCGGGTACTTCTTGATCTCGATCCGCCACCCCTCGTTGTCGGTCAAGTGAACCTGCAGGCGATTGAACTTGTGCAGGGCCATGGCGTCGACGTAACGCTTGACGTCCTCGACCGGGATGAAGTGTCGCGCCGGGTCGATCAACAGGCCTCGCCAGCGGAAACGTGGCGAGTCGTTGATCGTGACGCAGGGGACGACCCAGTTCACCCCATCGATGCGCTGCGGAGAAAAGACCTCCGGTGGCAATAGCTGGCGCAGCGTCTGAAGGCCGTAGAATAGCCCTGCCTGCCCCGCGGCACGGAGGTCGAGCAGTCTCGGTGTCACTTGCAGAGTGTAGCCTTCATCCCCCAATTCCGTGTCGAGGGCGTCGTCCAACGTGAGAGCGATTCCCTCCTCGCCTGGCTCGCCGGCAACCACTCTCAACTCGAATCCCATCGCCGGGGCCAAGGTGGCGACGAGTTGCCGTGCCGTCGTGTTTGCCGGACCAGCCGCCGTGACCTGCGTGGCCGGCGTGATGCGAAAGACCCCTCGGTGCATCTCCATCGCGACAGGCTGCGGAATCACCGCCGGCGTCTGCGCGAACAAGCCGCCACGGAGAGAGACGACAATCAGAATGCAGACCTGAATCGTGCGTTGACTCATGGGTTCATTCCTCTGCAATACACTTCGCCGCAAGCATCTGGTTCCAGAACAGATCGTATTGCGGCCATTTGACAAGGTTGATTCCCCAGTGAGGGCTGGCGCCGGTCGTCCAGCTGCTCACGCGTCCTGCGCCCAGAGAGCGGGTAGCGAGCAACGGACACCAGCGATCGGCGAACCGAATCTCGACGATCGTTTCACAGTCATCGCGTCGACGCGTTTCGTTGAAGCCCAGCAACGGTGGCAACGTGGCGAAGTCGATGCCACGGATCATCGGGTGGTCTTCGATCAGCACGCGCACGGGGAAGCTCTCGGTCGACTCGAGCAGATCGTCGGTCTCGAGACACTCGACCGGAAGCACATCGCGGAACAGACTGCGGCCCCAGCCGCCTTTGCCCTGTTGTCCGCCGAACGAGTACCAACCGCCGTTCATGTGAAAGTGTCCCCCGGCCTCGATCCACCGTCGCAGCAGTCTGAAGCGATCCGGAAACGTCACGTAGCCATCGGCCCACTTGGCTCGATCGAAGAAATCCGGGTGCAGCATCAGGCACTTGGTTTCCACGTCCCCGAAGACGATCGTCGTCGCCCATTTCAGTCGTGCATCGAACTCCTCGGGCGACAAGTTGTACAACTCCCACGATGGCTGCGTGATGACCTCGGCGCCGTCGATGGCGCGCATGGCGTCCACTAGCGGGCGGGCATAGTTGAGCACCTCGACGTTCTTCTTGGCCGACAGAAACGGCGACTCGATGTACTCGTTTCCGGTGTGAATGCACCAATTGCCCACGTGCCAGATTCGGAGATTCGAGTTGGCTTGAGGCATCGACGTTCACCGGAAGGGCCTGGGTGGTGGGACCGATCGAATGACGCTAAAATTGCCGCCATGAGATCGGAGAGGATCCTCCAATTACGACATAGTACATGCAAACGGCCAGAGAGGATTTCGTACTTCTTGCCCGACTTGTCGCAATTACTGCCATGCACATCGATGGCACATCTCGACTTCGCGCATGGGCCCTCCAGCTGACATCCCGCCGCTACCCGGCGCTCTGATTGACAAGATCGTGCTGGTAGACCAGCTCACGCGCGACCGGACCGGGCCCTTCACGTCGGTATCGCTTCCCGGCAACTTGATCCATGTTGTCACGGAAGGGAGAGTCGTCCAGCGGGCCGGAGGCATGACCGAGCGATTCGGCGCCGGCAACGCGATCTGGTATTGCGAGAATGAACCGATCCGGGGAGAGATTCTCGAAGCGCCCTATAGCTTCTACACGGTGAACTTCGAGGCGCCGACGCTGGAGCCTCCGTCGCCGAGTCAGCGCGTCATCCGGCTGAAGCGGCGCACCGTGCAGCGCATGGCCGAGCTGCTGGATGTGTGGCGCGACGTCGCCGCCGCCCCGACGATTCGTCACCTGCGGGTGCATGCTCTGCTGCTCGATCTCATCGCGGATGTGTTGCCCAGCCAGGGGGACCGACACCGCGCGGATGCGCCCACCCGATTGTGGTGGGACCTCGAGGCGAAGCTCCGGGCGGACCTGTCCGTGTCGATCGATCTGAACTACATCGTACGGTTGAGTCGACGCAGCCAGAGGTCGATCGTCCGCTCCTGCCACTTGGCTACCGGCCTGCCGCCGATGAAACGCCTGAAGAAGATACGGCTCAGCTACGCGCGCGGCTTGGTACAGCTGTCCGATCTGAACATGTCCCAGATCGCCTATCGCGTCGGGTACGGTCGCGTGCAGGAGTTCAGCCGCGACTATCGCAAGCACTTCGGCGTGACGCCGTCCGACGACCGAAAGCGCGGGCCAGACTATCGAGAGTGAAGAGCCGGAAGAGCTCGACTCGAGGCCGGCACGAGCATTCGCGGAACTTCGACGCCGCCTCGCGGGAAAACCCAGCGGTCCGGCGGGCCCTATAACCGATCAGAGGTCAGGGCCCGAGACAGGCCTCTCGGAGTCGAATGAGGACGAGATGACGACCGCGACCGCTCCCGATGTTCCCGCCGCCGACACCGCGTCTCTCGCGGTGCCCGGCTCGCGCGCCGCCGCGCCTGCACGCCTCTGGCTCGACGTCACCGTCCTGACGGTCGTGGTGGTGGGGTCGCTCGCCTTGTTCGCGGGCAAGCCGCTGCATATCGACGATCCGTTCTACGTCCTCGTCGGCGAGCACATTCTCGAGCAGCCGCTCGACTTCTTCGGACTGACGATCAATTGGTACGGTCACGAGCAGCAGCTGGCGGACGTCAACCAGAACCCGCCGCTCGTCTGCTACTGGATCGCGCTCGTGCTTCTCGTCGCGGGAGGTAGCGAGGTCGCGCTGCACCTGGCGTTCGTTCTTCCGGCGCTGAGCGTCGTCCTGGGGGTCTATGCGCTCGGGACGCGTTGGTCCGGTCGGCCATTCGTCGCGAGTCTCGCCGCGCTGGCGACACCGGTTCTCCTCGTGTCGGCGACGACCGTGATGTCTGACGTGCTGATGCTGGCCTCGTATTGCTGGTCCGTGTTCTTCTGGACGCGGGGCATCGACGAGCGGCGACCGCGGGATCTCTGCATCGGCGCGCTTCTCATCGCCGTGAGCACGTTGACGAAGTACTTCGGAGTGACGCTGTTTCCCCTTCTGTTCGCCTACGGTGTCCTCGGTACGCGTCGCCTCGGTGTCTGGGTGGCGTGGTTCGCGCTGCCCGTCGCGGTGCTCGCGGGCTACGAGATCCTGTCGACGGCTCTCTACGGCCACGGGCTCTTCCTGACGGCAGCAGGCTACGCGGTCTCGCATGGACAGGGCGAGGGGCACGGCGTCGTCGGTCGGTCGCTCCTCGGCCTCGTGTTCGCTGGCGGCTGTGTCGCGCCCGTCCTTCTGTGGTCGCCTTTCACGACGTCGCGACGCGGGCTCCTCGTCGGCCTGGGTGTCGTCGTAACAGCCGTCGTCGCGCTGTGGGCCAGCGGCCGACTCGGCGTGGAAGTGCTGCGCGACGAGGCGGGCACTCGCTGGCCATGGTTCGCTCACGCCGCCGTGTTCGCAGCGGCGGCGATCGCTCTTCTGTGGTTTGTCGCCGACGGTGTCCGAACGCAGCGTGACCGGTATGCGGTCTTCCTCGCGCTGTGGATCGGCGGAACGCTCGCATTCGCCGTCGTGGTGAACTGGACGACGAACGCTCGGGCCGTGTTGCCGCTCGTCCCGGCCCTCGGCATCCTCGTCGCGCGCAACATGGACCATGCTCGCGCGCCCCTCTTGCGCGCGCGAACGTCTCTGGTCGTCGTGCCCGCCGCCGTCGGCCTCATTCTGTCGGTCGTCGTCGCCCACGGCGATCAGGCGTTGGCGGCCTCGTCGCGCCGCGCTGCCGACCTCGTTACGAACGAATTCGGCGGGCGCTTCGATCGCGTCCTCTTCACCGGGCACTGGGGCTTCCAGCACTACATGGAGCGCGGTGGAGCCCGACCGGTGGACTTCTCGCGGACAGAGCTGCGACCGGGCGATCTCCTGGTGGTTCCCGGCAACAACTCGAACGTCCTTCCCGTCCCTCCGGGGGTGACGTCGCTCGTCGAGCGCATCGAGGTGCCGCTGCACGCGGTCGCAGCGACGATGTCGCAACGTGACGGCGCCGGGTTCTACACCTCGATGTGGGGGCCGTTTCCCTACGCGATCGGAACACCGCCGAACGAGCGGTACTGGCTCCTTCAGGTCACGGCGCCGTTCCGCTTCCTGCCTGCTACCGACTGACGCTTTCGCTAGGAGCCTGTCCAAGAAACCCTCGTCAGGACCGAGGCCGACAGGCCGAGCCGAATTCGCCTCTGGCCGCCTCGCCACACTTCGGGAGCTTGGCCCTGCCGGGCTCGCTGAAAAGAGGGCCACCACAGAGGACACAGAGCTCCTAGCCCGGGCCTTGCCCGGAACCCAAAGTCGGAGGCCGCCGAGAGGAAAGAACTCTAAGGAACCCAGGAACCCAGGAAGGGAGGGCGCATCCACTTCCTGGGTTCCTGGGTTCCTGGGTTCCTGGGTTCCTTAGAAATCCTACTTGGAGGCGGCAGA
>CAYMRB010000081.1:0-27146 GCA_964392615.1 uncultured Planctomycetia bacterium
GGTATGCGTCAGCAGGTACTTGCCGCGCGCGTGCAGCAGCCGCGCGAACTCGCGGCGCGCGGTTCGACGGAGGACGCGGCGGCGTCGCCGAGCGCTCTCCCCCACCGCACGGACACCCGGCGGACACCCCCTCGGAACCCCGGTCCACCACGGGGCTTGCACACCCGGACTAGACTGTCTATCTGGCGTGGGTCGGGGGAGTGAGGGTGACGTCCGCGGCGTTGGTCGCGGGTGTGGAATGTGGGTTCTGGGCGTGGATGGCGTCGGTCCGGGGGGCTTGGAGCGTTCGGAGGGCCTCGGGGAGAATGTTGCCGTGGCGAGGGTCTCTATCCGCGGATCGGCCTTGGATTTTGGCGCCGTGCGCTCACTCATCATCGCCGCGCAGAGATCGCTGACGGATCAGCTTCGCTTCATAGAGGCCAAGCCCGGCGTAGCCGAAGATCGTGGCAAATGCAGCCAGCACCCGGAACAGGCTCTCGCCGGCGTCGACAATCATGGCCCCGATGACCATTAGGGTTCCGCCGACGTAGCCGGGATGCCGAAACACCCTATACGGCCCCCGACGGCAGAGTCTACTCGGAGGCGAGTTCCAACCCGCGTAGAAGTGTCGATTCGCCGCCATCGCCCAAACGCGAAGGAATCCGCCAATTGCGGCCATCAGGGCACCGACGACCGCTTGTCGACCGAAGTGGGACTCAGTCTCGAGAGCTTGCGCGACGAGCGAGATTGCGCTGGCCCAGTATCCGACCGTCGCCAGTCCGCCATACAACATCACCCTTCGAGGGTGGACGAATCGACCTGATCCACGCGCTACTCCGACCAGTACTCCGGCGAGCCACACAAGTCCGAAGATCCCGGCCGTCGCTGCTGCTTCATCGAGCATTCAGGTTCACGAGACCCATCGAGCCAGGTGGATCAATCCCCAAACTCGGCCTCCAAACGGGCGCGGACCTCGGGGGCCATCAGCTCCGTCGAAGGCTTGACGTCGCGGTTAAGGGCTACCTTAATCTGCTTGTCTTCGGGGCAGAGGGCCAGCATTAGATCAAGCACGACGTCGTGATTCCACCGCCGCAGCGCAGAGCATGCCACGATCTGATCCGGCACCAACCCGACCTTCTTGACGAATCGAGAAATGATGTCGCTTGTGCGCAATTTGATCTGCCTCTCGAGCTTCTTGCTGGGCACGTTGAATCTTTCATTCCAGCCGACTGCTCCCTTGAGGCGGTCGCTTTCCTCCAGCTGGATATTGTCCACCTTGTTCAGCACCAAGAGGAACCGGTCGCGGAATCCCGTAGCGTCGAGAATCCTCTTCATGTTGCCTGGAATGTGCGCGATGTCGCGACTTGGTGCATCGAGCACCCAGTAGAGCAAGTCATGCTTCTGGATCTCGGAGATCCAGTCCGGGATCAAGACGTCTCGATCGTATTCCGGGTCTTGCTCTCCGAGACCAGGTCCATCAGTGAATCGGACTTTGAGCCCGAGGGGCGTCTGAATCGTGAAGCTGAAGAAGCGATCCGTGGTGGCCTTGGTCGCGCCGGTTCGAAGTTCCTTCAGCGTCGCGACATCATCGTCGCTTACACGGAAGATCGATCGTAGCAATTCGGTCTTGCCAACGCCGCACTGCCCGATGCCGATGATCTTAACTGGGTCTCGCAGGTTCTTCTCAATCTTGATCATCGCCTCGCGGCGCTGGTCGGGTGTCCAGTCGAGTTGGTCAAACAACTCTCGAAGGGCTCGGTCGAACTGTTCGTCGCCCGCGCCGCCAGCTCCTCCGCTCCTACTCATCGATCATGTCTCCCAGAAGCGCCTCTCCGAGTCCGATGACCTGGCGCTTGTACAGCTCATAAGCGGCCTCGAACTCGTTGCGCTCAATGCACCGGACAGCTCTCATGACCGTCACGTAGATACTCTTCCAAATCCGATCCCGACACGGGTGGTCATGGATTGCCGTCACTACGCGGGGAGCGATCTCGTAGTAGCGATAGAGGTCATCGATTCGAGAGGGATCCGAGCCTCGAATGATGTAGTCGTCGCGAAACTGCCGCAGCACGCTGAGCGCGTGGAAGCTGCGTCTGAATCCGGCTTGTCCAGCCAAGGCCGTCGTGATGAAGCAGCAGGAGCCCCAAACCGCGGAGAACACATTCAGTATCGCCGTGAGGAATCCAATGACGGTCTGCGTCCAGTTGTAGGCATACCCCTCGTCGCGTCGAATCCGTTCCTTCTCGCGGCTCCTCTCTTGGCGATACTTCGCCTTCGCACGCGCGAACAGCTCATCGACATCGTCGTCATCGTCGTAGTACGACATAGTTGAAAGCCTCGGGGTGGGCAGCACTGTGCGCAGATTCAGCGGGGGAGCCGTGCACGAGTAGCACTTGATGCCACCGACACTGAAGCCTCCGCATTCGGGGCACTTGTTCTGCTTCAGGAGGCAGCTGAAGCACTTCCCGCCGCCTGAGGAGTAACCACCACATTCGGAGCAGGTGCTCATGGATCGTCTCCTCCCGCCCCCTCATTCACATCACGGTTTACTGTTGAACGGAGACTCGGAGCGGGAAACCAATCAGGTTTCAGCCCGTTCTCGTATCCGAGATCAGCCATCATTCCGAGATGCGTGGCGTTAGGCGATGAGCGGCCGGCTTCCCATCTGTAGACCGTTGACTGCGGCACCCCGACGGCATCAGCGAAGGACCTCTGCGTCAGCCCGAGATCCCGCCTCAGCTTGCTCACTGTCGACGAGTCGAACGGCATCTTTCGCCTCCGCGTTCGATCCTGCCTGACTGCATCCTTGAAGTCAAGCATTGATGCGCTTCACGCGAGGCTCCCAGCTGTCGCGCCACAAGCGTAGACGTGAGACGAACACGCAATGACGGGGATGTGAGCAGGGGCAGGGGCTTGCCCTCGGCCTCTTACTTCGGTCGGAAGTTCTTGCTGTGCCGCCGCTCTCGACACGGAAGCTATGCTCGCCGATCCTTCCGCGCAATCGAGGGCTCCACGACCACCAACGGAAGCGCGTCTTCGGCGCACCCCGCGCCCCTCGAGATGCTCGTCCGAGGCGCGGCGGCAGGAGGCCGAAACGAATCGCTCTACCGAACTCGCTGCTTGCTGTCGCCAGTCGTTTCACTCGACGCGGACGTTCTCCCTCGGTAGCTTGGTGTCCGTGAAGTGTCCGCGAACCGTGACGGTCCCAAGCCGAACAAAACCGACCGCGACCCCGCGGAAGCAGCGTCGCGATCGGCTCTCGTCGGCAGCCGTCTGCTGGCATGCGCCAGTCCCGACCGTTCAAAATCTGGTCCTCGAAAGGGGGTGGGGGTTCGAGTCCCCCCTCTGGCACCAAGACGGCAGAAGGGGTTACGAGGTACGTGCCAGATCGGAGGCCCGGGGTGCCCGCATCCGATGTCAGTGAACTGTCCGACTCGGCTCGTCGCGCCGGGCTCCCCCGATGATTCGACGACGCCAGGACCCGAGCCGGCCCGCCGTTCTCCGAGGCCGTCGCTACCATGAGCCCGCCGAAGGATCGCGGCCGTTTCTCCTCTTCAGCACGGTCTACGCCGTCTTCGCGGTGTGCTTGTTCGCGCGGCTCCCGATCTACTGGATCCTGGTCGCGCCGTGGTCTCACGACATCTTCGAAGACGCGGTCCTGTGGGAGGCGAGCGGTACGCCCTATGTGACGGGACGCTGGTCGGCGGCCTGCGGCATGATGTTTCACGAGACCTTGAACGGCAGCTCCGTGCCCGCCAAGCCCGTGACCTCCGTCGGCGGGATCGTCGTTGCCTGCATCCTTCTGAGCATCGCGTTCGCCGCCATCTCGCGCTGGGCCGACCGCGCCCGAGCCGCGGTTCGCCGCTTCGATCGCACGCTGTTCTACGCGGCCATCGGACTCCTGATACTCGAGGTGGTCGTCCTGCTGGGTGCGGCGGGCCACCCCGAGCCGACCATCGCGGACTACGAACGCGCGTATCGCGACGTGCTCTTGAAGTCCGATGGCGGTCGCGGATGGGCATGGGACTACGGCCGGTTCCTCGAGCGATTCGACCGCACTATGCCGGACGAGATCCGCGAGCATCTCAGCCCCGAAGCCCTCGAAGAGGTTCGCGAAGCGCGCGCGAATTGGCGGCCTGCCGGCGAACGGGTCGAGCCGTGAAAGGAACTCGTCGGAAAACGCGGCCGATCCGCCGCCGCCGTGATCACTCCAGCTCGGCGATCACCCGACGCATCCGCGCCGCGACCGCCGGCTGCTCCGCTGCGATGTCGCTCTGCTCGCCCTCGTCCGCACCGAGATCGTAGACCGCCAGCGCCTTCCCGGTCTGCACGCCCTTCCACTTCCCCATGCGCACCGCGCGGAACTTGCTCCAGCGCCAGAACAGGTAGTCGTGCTGCTTCTGCCGCGCCTTCTGCCCCAGCAGCGTCGGCGCGAACGACAAGCCGTCGATGCCCGCCGGGATCTCCGCACCGGCCAGCTCGCACGCGGTCGGCAGCCAGTCCCAGAACGCCGAGATGTGATCGCTGACGCCGGGCTGCACCGTTCCCGGCCACCACGCGATCATCGGCACGCGAATGCCGCCGTCGTGAAGCGAACGCTTGTGGCCCCGCAGCGCGCCATTCGAGTCGAAGAACTCGACCTTGTGCCCGCCCTCCTGGTGCGGCCCGTTGTCGGAAGTGAACACGATCAGCGTGCGCTTCTCGATGCCGAGCTTCTTCAGAAGATCGACGATGCGCCCTGTGTCGGCGTCCATCAGCGTCACCATCGCTGCGAAGCCCTTCTCGGGATCGGGCCAGTCGCGATCCGCGTAGATTCCGTAGTCGGGTACCTCTTGACCGTTCTTCTCGACGCGACCCGCCTCGTTGTTCGTGTGCGGGATCGTCCAGGTCAGGTTGAGATAGAACGGCCGATCCTCATGCCGCTCGATGAACGCGAGCGCCTCCTCGGTGAGACGCGTGTGCGCATACGTGACCTTCTTCGACGAGACGTTCCTCTTGCCGCTGTTGACGTTGCCCGGCAGCCGCTCGGCCTTGTCGTTTCGATACAGCACCTCGGGGTAGTAGTCGTGCGCCTCGCTCTGGTCGAGGTAGCCGTAGAAGAAGTCGAAGCCTTGCCGGTTCGGATGGCCGGTCGAGCCCTCCCTGCCGAGAGCCCACTTGCCGACGCCGCCGGTGACGTACCCGGCCTTCTTCAAGAGCGACGTGACCGTCTTCGCCCCCTGTGGCAACACGTGCATGTTGTTGCCGGCGATCGCCGTGTGCGCCGTGTGATATCCGGTCAGGAACACGAGGCGCGACGGGCGACAAACGGTGTGGCCGGCGTAGTGGTGCGTGAAGCGCAGGCCCTCTTCCGCCAATCGATCGAGCCGCGGCGTCTTCACGACCTTCTGGCCGTACGAGCCGAGGTCGCCGTATCCGAGGTCGTCACTGACGATGTAGATGAGGTTCGGCTTGCTCGCGGCCTCGTCCGCGATCACGCCGGTCGCGGTCCACGATACGAGGCATAGCAACGCCACCGCGAGGCCGAACCCGAGGACCCCGCCCCGCCGCCGTCGATCGTTCATCGCCATGAGTCTCTCCTCGAAGTGGTGACTTGTAGGAGTCACACTAATCGCATCGAGGATACGATGCACACCCCAGATCGCCCCGCGAGCCGGCCGCGTCCGGATCCGGACCGCACGGGTCGCTCGTCGGCCCGGGAGCCGCGGGCGGCGGCCCCTGCGCGAACAGATAGCGCAGACTGGCGACCGCGTCCGTCAGCAGGACTGCGCCGTCGTTGTCGAAGTCCTGCGTCTCCTTGCACGTCGTATCGGGCCCCTGCGCGAACAGGTAGTTGAGCGTGTGCACGGCATCGCTCAGCGTGACGTTGCCGTCGCCGTCCGAATCCGCGCGGTGGAACGTCGGACGCTCGCCTCCACCTCCTCGCGTGCCGGCGCGATAGTGCTCGTCGATGCGATCACTGTCGAAGCCCTCGCCGTCGAGGTCATCGAGGGCCACGCCGTAGACGGCAACCTCGTCGATTCGCCCGATGAAGTCACCACCGGTGTTCAACGCGGTGCCGTCGGGTGCCAGCGTCCCCTGCCCGAGCCCGCCGATGGCGATGTCGTCCGTGTGCGAGTACAGGCGATCCGCACCGAAGCGGGTCTCGACCTCCTCGCCGTCGAGATACGCCGTCACGCGTCCATCGAAGTCCCCGAAGACGTCGTTCTCCGACGCCGACAGCACGAGAACCGCGTGATACGTCTCCCCCGCTTCGATCTCTGCCGGCACAGAGATGGGCCCCCAGATCTCCTGGCCGAGATTCCACGCCGACATCACGAGCGTATCCAGACCATCGATCTGCTGCACGATGAGGTTCAGCCCGCGCGTCGTGCCGCCCTGCTCCCACAGCACGCGCGGCTCCACATCGATCACGTCCGCAGCGAACCAGAGCTCGACCGAGAAAGCGACGCTCGCGGGGACGAGATTGATCAGCGGGTGATCGGGAATCAGGACCTTCGCGCCGAACCCGTCGAACGCCGCCGACGGATCGTCGGGCTCGGCCGGCAGGAGCGATGCGTCACCGAGCGTGACGAAGCCCGCGTACGTGCCGTCGGCCGCCGCGCCTGCCCCGCCGAGGTTGCCCGCGGTCACGGCGCCCTCATCCTCGCCGAGCCGCCAGTAGCCGACCGCGCCGTCGCCGACGATCAGAGCGGGATACCCCGGCTCGGGAACGCGGACGACGATCGTCGCCGGCTCGCAGTCGCCATTCTCGGGAGCGACCGAGTAGAGCCACTCTCCGACCGGCGGATCGATGTCCGCGTAGGATTCGAGATCGCCGTCGATCGTCGCGATCACCTCGTCTCCGCGCTGCACGTCGATGCTCGTGTACGGGAAGCGATTCGCCCACGCGAGCTCGACGCTCCCGCGCGGTCGGCTCACGGTCAGACCGGCGATGCAACCGTCGACCCGCGAGCGCAGGGAACGACACGGCTCGCCCGGGACGTCGAAGATCAGCTCGTAGTCGAGCACGCCCGGCTCGGCGGCGTCGTCGACGAACCGGGGAGGAGCCACCGGAGCGCTGGCCGCGAGCACCGCGCCGTTTCGCAGCACGCGCACGCTCGTCTCGTCGCCGTTCGTCCACGTCAGCGTCACGACCCCTGCGTCGACCGAAGTCTCCAGCTCTCCAGGACACCGCGGGTTCGAGCCGGCCGCGAAGTGCGCCAGAACGCGGCTGTCGCTCCGGTCGCCGTCATCGTCAGGGTCGTCGAGCGGCACGGCGTAGGCCGCGACCTCATCGATCCAGCCGGTGAAGCTCCCGCCGTCGCCCGGGTTCGTGACGTCCGGAAACAGCGTGTTGACGTGAATGCCGCCGATCGCTCCGTCATCGCCGTGCGAGTAGAGCTGGTCGGCGCCGGTCTCGCTCGCGAACTCGACGCCGTCGAGATAGCCGGTGAGGCGACCATCGAAGTCACCGAACTCCGCGTCGTCGGAAGCGTCGAGCACGAGGACCGCGTGGTAGACCTCCCCAGCCTCGATCGGCGCGCGCACGGCGATCGGCCCCCACGCCTGCTCGGCTCGATTCCAGGCGGACATGTAGAGATAGGCCTCTCCGTCGACCTCCTGGACGAACAGGTTGAGCCCGCGGGTGGCGCCTCCTTGCTCGTAGAGCATGCCCGGCACGACGTCCACGAAATCGGCCAGGAACCAGAGCTCGATCGTGCGCGCCGGGTACGGGCCGCCGGTGTTGATCGACGGATGATCCGGAATCTGCACCTCGGCGCTGAAGCCGTCGAACGCGACGGACGAGTCGTCATCTTCGAAGAGAAGTCCGTCCTCCTCGAGCAACACGCCGCCGACGTACGTGCCATCGAGCGGCACCGCACTGCCGAGGCTCGCGGCGACCACGCCGTCCGGCTCCCCCAGACGCCAATAGGCAATCGGCCGATCTGCGCGGACCTCGTCGACGTAATCCGCGCGCGTATCGAGGCGCGGCGCGGCGACAGCGACAGCGACAAGAGCAGCGAGAACGCAAACGACGACCCCGTGATGACCCGTGCGGCGCGACATGAGATCCTCCCGACACCCTCTGAGATCATGAGCTTGGCAGCCGCGCCCGAGCGACTCGAAGCTCCGCTGATTCTATCGGGCGCCGCGGTGGAATCTCAACGGGTTGTCAGTCCGACGCCGACGGCCCGACGCACTCGAGCAGCTGTTCGAGGTGCGTGATGACGATGTCCGGCTCGACCGCGCGGCAACTCTCGTCGTCCTCACGCCGCCGCAGCGAGCGCTGATCGCCCGCGAAGAGCGCCGTTCGACAGCCGAGGCGTGCGGCCGGACACACGTCGTTGCGCTGGTCGTTGCCGACGTACAGCACGGCGTCCGGCTCGAGGCCCGACAGCGTACGAAGTCGCTCGAGCACGGTCGCGAAGAGGCGCGTGGACGGCTTGGCCTCGAGACGGCGCCACGACCACTCGCAGAGGCTCGCGTCGAATCCCAGCTCCTCGACCCGCGCCCCCAGAAGCGCCTGGAACAGCCACGGGGTGAAGACCTGCGCGTTCGACACGATGCCGAGCTCGACGTCGCGGTGCGCCAGAGCTTCCACCGTCTGTCGAGCGCCGGGCATCGGCCACACGGGATTGACACGACACTCGTAGTCGAGCGCGAACGCGACGAGGTCCGGATCGTCGAGCCGGTCGCCGTCGCGGACACCGAGCTCGGCGAGCACGCGGCGCCACACATCGCGAATGTCGACTTCGGGCTGGTCGATGCCGCCGTCTCGCGCCGTCTCGTGGTCTGCAGCGATCGTCGCGACGAACGCGTCGACAGCACGCTGCGCGACCGTGCGCCGCTCTTCCTCCGCGACGCCCCAGTGCGCCAGGCTCGCCTCGACCGCGTCCGCGCGCGACGCGGCGGCGAGCGTTCCGACGTCGCCGCTGCCCGACACGAGAAGCGTCCCGTACACGTCGAAGAGGACCGCTCGCACGCCGTCGAGGCGCTCCAGCCGCGGCGCGACACCGGTCGGCAACGGCTCGAGAGGGCCGCACAGAGCGCGAATCAACGCGAGCAATTCGTCCGTAGGCGACATGCCGGGGGTCATGACCGTAGCAGGCGAAACCGCGCCGGCGCGAGGAACGCGTCGAGGATGCGGCCGGCGTCGAGTCCACCGACGGGCTCGACGTCGGCATCGAGCAGCTGTCGATAGGCAGCCACGAGCCGTTCGCCGTAGCTCGCCATGCTGAACTGCTGCTCGATCGTGAGACGATTGCCCTCCAGAGTGCGCGCGGAGAGCGGCGTCGCGTCGAGCTCGTGCGGCTCGATCTCCGATCGTGCCTCCGCCGACGCACAGAGCCGCCGAATCACGCGCTCTTGCATCGACGCGTCCAGCGCGCCGAAGTCGACCCGATCCCCGACCACGGCGGCGGCGACCGCCTCGTCCGCCTTCACGATGTCCGCGCCGCGTCCGTAGGCCTCCAGCATCCGACGCATCCCCGCTCGCACACGCTTCGCGAACGAGCCCCGTTCGAGCCAGTCCAGCGGCACGAGGATCCGGCCGTACAGTCCTCGCAGCCGCAACCCGGCCGCGGCGAAGTCGCCGGTGATTTCCGGGAGATCCCGTCCGACGAGCTGACGCTCGACCAACCACGGCTCCAGGAAACACATCCCGAAGCCCTCGGCCAAGCTCGTCGTCACGACGCGATGCGCGGCGCGCAGGAGATCGAAGAAGCCCATGTCGCTGCGTTCGCCGATGCCGAGCTCGATGGGCAGACCCAACTCGGCCGCCACGGCCTCCCAGCGAGCGTGCTGCTCGGCCTCCGCCGGATTCAGCGGCGTCAAGCTCGTCGCGAAAAGATCGCCGTCTCGCGCGACGGCCGCCCACAGCAGAAGCTCGCCGAGGTTCTTGCGTCCGATGCCCCGCGTCGGGTACAGGATCACGCGATCCGCCGCAACGCGCAGAGATGCCGCGGACGAGGCGGGCGGCGCGGGAGCGACCGGATTCGGCAGGAGATGCAGCCGCGCCTCGCGGACGCCCCCGAGGTGGAGCACACCGCGATCGCGCCGATTCAGCACCGCGTAGTGAACGTGGGGAGCGTGCGGGTAGATCCGAGCAGCGCGGTCGGCTTCGACGTGCTCGGCGAAGTACCGCGCCAGAAACCGATAGTTCGCCGGACGGCCGTCTTCCGCGAAGTCGTGGATCTGCAGGAGGACGCGTTCGCCATCGGAGGCGAGGTGTGCGGGTAGCGACGTGAACGCAGGGTTCTTGCCGAGCGCGTGATTGTGGAAGTGCCACAGGTCCGGCGCTCGCCCCAACGCGCGCCGCGCCGCGCCGCGCAGCTCAGCGAGCAGCTCCCATTCGTCCGGCACGGCGCCGAATCGGGCGTAGGCCAGGCCGGGGACGACCTCGACCGGCATCCCCTCCGGCATCGCGACGTGCGGCGCCTCGCCCGTCAGAACACACGCACGGACGCCGGTGCCGACGCCGTCCCCAGCGAGACTGCCAGTGAGCGAGTCCAACGCCCGGCGGATGACCTCGGTGACGCCTCCGAGCCGCAGGTGATGGTGGACAATCGCAACGTCGAACGCCTGGGTCACGACTTCTCAAACTTCTCCTGATAGGCCGGGATCGTGATCATCGGCGGGCGTTCCTCCTCGACGATCTCGTACTCCACCAGCTCGTGCTGACCGTCCTTGACCTGGAACTGGCGCAGAACGGTCATGGGCTCGACGTGCTCGAGCGGCAGCTGGCGCTGCAGGAACGTCTGCAGGATCCCGAACGCCATTCGTCCGAGATCGGTCGTCGGCTGGTTGCGGTGCACCCGCTGATCGAGGTCGGTCTGCCCGATCGCGGCGAGCCCCCAGCGATTGTATACGTCGAGCAAGTGCGCGGTCTCGACACCGTACCCGATCGGAAACGCGATCTGCTCGAGAACGGATCGTCGCACCGCATACTCGCCTGAGAGCGGCTGGACGATCGAGGCGAGCTCGGGAACGAGCAGCGAGAAAAGCGGCCGCACGAGAATCTCGGTGACGCGCCCGCCGCCGCTCGGCCGTACTCCCTGCGAAAAGACCAGCGGCCGGTCGTAGAACGCCTTCACGTAGCTGATCTCGGAATGGTACACGAGCGGCGCGATCAGCCCGTACGCGAAGCGCGGATGGATATTCGAGATGTCGGCGTCCACGTAGACGATGATGTCGCCACGTAGCTGGTAGATCGCCTTCCAGAGGTTCTCGCCCTTGCCGCGCTTTGGCTCGAGGTCCGGCAGGATCTCGTCGGCGCGGTAGACATCGGCGCCGTAGTTCGCGGCGACCTCGCACGTCCGATCGGTGGACCCGGAATCGATGACCGCGATCTCGTCGAGCAGCGGATATCGATCCATGAGCTCGGACTTGAAGATCACGACCTCCTTGCCGATCGTCTTTTCCTCGTTGAGGGTCGGCAGGCACAGGGAGATCGTCAGTCCCTGCTCTTCCTTCTTGTTCGTCAGCGCGACGAGGTCCCAGAAGTCCGAGTGGTGGAACGTATTGCTGCGCAGCCAGTTCTCAGCCTTCGTCACAGTACCCCCCGTCGATGGCGAGCAGGACACCCACGAGCTGTGCCATGCCCGTGTACATGGACTCTATGGAGAGCGCCTCGTTGATCTTGTTGAGCCTTCGACCGTTCGCGATACCGACGGTTACCGCGGGGATGTCCTCATCGATCAACGCGGAGAGCTCCGACGTGCTCGGCGCGATACGGGGGGAGATCGACAGAGCGTCGAGGATGCTCCGCGTTCGACCGACGAGCGGATGTGCGAATCGAATACCGCCGGGCTCGCGACGTGCGAACTCGAAGAGATCGACCGAGGCACCGGTATCGGACGCGACCTCCGCGCAGATGTCCTCGATCTGGCTCCACACCTCGGCCGCCCTGTCCTGGGACTCGCTGCGCACCTCGAACTGCAGGTTCGCAGAGGTCGCCACGGAGGTGAATGACGATCCGCCGCTGATGCGGCTCAAGGCGATGCTCGTGCGCGGCCGCCACGGTCGCGGGATCTCCAGGATCCGGTCGATGATCGTGTTGAGCGTCAGGATCGCGCTGCCCGCGCCGAAGCGGGTCCAGTCGTAGACATCGGGCAGGTTGCACTCGATCTCACCGCGCACCATGCCGATCGATTTATAGCTCAACCGGCCGAGAAGCGTGCCCTCGACGCAGATTCCGGCGCGAATCGGCGTCGGCCGGTTCGCGAGGAAGAACCGCAGCCCCTCGAGGTTGCCCCGCCCCAGGCTGCGGCTTGCTCCCATCATCAGGAGGTCGCTCTGCAGCCGGATGCCGGCCGCCTCGAGAAGCGTCGGCAGGGTCGCGAGCGCGGCCAGCCCGAGGCTGTCGTCGCCGAGTCCGGCGCCACGGATCATGCTCTCATCGACCACCGTGCTGTGGTCGACGTCGACCGGGAAGACGGTATCTGTATGCGCGACGAGAAGGAGCGTCGAGTCCTTCTCGGTGCCGGGAAGAACGCCGAAAACGTTGTTCTTCTCGTCGGTGGAGCAGTTCTCGAGATAGCACTCGTTGAACCGGTCCTGCAGGAACGAAACGCGCTGCTCCTCAGCGAACGTCGGCGCCGGGATCTCGCCGATCATGATGAGGTTCGTCAGCAGCGACTCCTTGATGCTCGCGGTCGTCTCGACGAGGTGTGGAAGGAGCTCGAGGATCGAGTCGAACGTGTCCGTCGAGGGCGAGGCGGCAGGCGGTTCCACGTGATAGAGTCCGGTAAAGCCGCTGGCGACGATTAGTCCTTTCGACTGGACTCGGAGCCACTATACTGTGGCCCGCTACCAAGGGATGGGTAGGCTAACACGCCGGTCGACTCCTGCGAAGATGAAACCGCGTCGACAACCCGTACGAGGGTTTCTCGGACTGGCTCCCGGGGGAGGACGAAGGCATGCCTGAGCGCGTCGGCTTCGTCTCCACTCGATTCGCCGGCACCGACGGAGTGTCTCTCGAGAGCGCCAAGTGGGCCGAAGTGCTGTGGCGCGACGGCCACGTGAGCTCGTGGTACGCCGGCCGACTCGACCGAGCTTCCGACGTCAGCATATGCGTGCCGGAAGCGCACTTCGCGCACGTCGAGAACCGCTGGATCAACGCGCGCATCTGGGGCAGAACGACCCGCACGCGCCTCGTGTCGCGTCGCATCCGCGAGATGGCGCGATACCTGAAGAGCACGCTCTACGACTTCGTCGAGCGGTTTCAGATCTCGCTCTTGATTCTCGAGAACTGCTCGACGATCCCGATGCACGTGCCGTTGGGCGTCGCCGTCAGCGAGTTCCTCTGCGAGACGGGCATGCCGGCGATCGCTCACCACCACGACTTCGCGTGGGAGCGCAATCGATTCGAGATCAACGCGGTCCACGACTTCCTCAGCGCGGCATTTCCTCCGAGCCACTCCTGCTTGCAGCACGTCGTCATCAACCAAGCGGCGCGCGAGGAGCTGTCCTGGCGCAAGGGCGTTCCGGCGGCGATCGTCCCGAACGTATTCGATTTCGAAAATCCTCCCCCACCGGACGACGGCTATGCGGCCGACGTACGAAGCGAGCTCGGGCTCGGCCCCGACGACGTGATCATCCTGCAGCCGACGCGCGTCGTGCCCCGCAAGGGCATCGAGCACGCGATCAAGCTGGTCCAGATGCTCGGCGATCCGAAGTACAAGCTCGTCATCACGCACGATGCGGGCGACGAAGGCACGGAGTACCTCGACGTGCTTCTCGAGATGGCGCGTGACGCAGGGGTCGACATTCGGTTCTTCGCGACGCGCATCGCCGACGTCCGCCACTTCGACCCGAGCGGCCGCAAAGTCTACACGCTGTGGGACGTGTATCCGCACGCCAACCTCGTGACGTACTTCAGCACGTACGAAGGCTTCGGCAACGCGCTTCTCGAGGCGATCTACTTTCGCATCCCGGTCGTGGTCAACCGGTATTCGATCTTCGCTCGCGACATCGAGCCGCGCGGCTTCCGGCTGCCGGTCATCGATGGATTCCCGACGCGTAGCGTCGTCGAACAGGTCCAGCGCCTTCTGGAGGACTCGGAGCACCGCCGCCGGACGGTCGAGCGCAATTACAAGCTGGCGAAAGGGTACTACAGCTACTCGGTGCTGCGTCGCAAGCTGCGGGCTCTGATCGCAAACGTGCGAGGTCAGTGATGTCCCCGACGAGGACCGATCGATCACTCGGCGAGTTCCGACCGCTCTTCGAGTCGCTCTACGGCGCCGCGGCGCCGATGTGCATGGAGCGCCTCGACATGATCACCGGCCGGTACGGCGTCGACAAGGAGCACGCCGGAACCAGAGGTGAGCGCGATCAGCGGGAATCGGTGCTCATCACTTACGGCGACTCGATCGTCCGGGAGGGGCACAGACCGCTGCGCACGCTGCGCAGGTTCCTCGAGCGGCGCTTGAAGGACGTCATCCGCACGGTCCACATCCTGCCGTTCTTCCCGTACTCGTCGGACGATGGCTTCTCGGTCATCGACTACCGGCGTGTGAACGACGAGCTCGGCGCGTGGGGGGACGTTCGCGCGATCAGGCGGAACTTCGACCTCATGTTCGACCTCGTGCTGAACCACTGCTCGCAAGAGAGCGAGTGGTTCCGCGATTTCGCGAGCCGCGTCTCGCCGGAGAGCGATTATTTCATCGAGGTCGATCCCGATACGGATCTCAGCGCGGTCGTCCGGCCGCGAACATCTCCGCTACTCACCCCTGTCGTGACGCGCGACGGCGAGAGGCACGTGTGGACGACCTTCAGCGCCGATCAGGTCGACTTGAACTTCGCGTGTCCGGACGTCCTGTTCGAGTTCCTCGACATCCTGCTGCTGTACATCGAGAACGGCGCGCGGATCATCCGGCTCGACGCGATCGCGTACCTGTGGAAGCGCCTGGGAACACCGTCGATCCACTTGGACGAGACGCACCGCATCGTCGTACTGCTGCGGAAGCTCCTCGATCTCGTCGCACCGGACGTGCTTCTCCTGACGGAGACGAACGTACCGCACGATGAGAACATCAGCTACTTCGGAAGCGGCGACGAAGCGCACATGGTGTACCAGTTCAGCCTGCCGCCGCTGCTGCTTCACACGCTCCACGAGGGCTGCTCCCGTACGCTCACGGACTGGGCCGCGTCGCTCGCTCCGCCGCCCGCGGGCTGCACGTTCCTGAACTTCACCGCATCGCACGACGGTGTCGGTGTGCGGCCGCTCGAAGGACTGGTCAGCGACGACGCCATCGGTCGGCTCGTCGACGGAATTCGCGCGCGCGGCGGACTCGTCTCCTCGCGCGAAGGACCCGATGGCGCCGACAGCCCGTACGAGCTGAACATCTCGTACTTCGACGCCCTCGGAGATCCCGGCGGAACACGTGGCACGCCGCCTCACGTACAGCGTTTCCTGTGCTCGCAGTCGATCGCTCTCGCCATGCAAGGCGTGCCGGCGATGTACCTGCACAGCCTGACAGCGACGGCGAACGATCTCGCCGCGGTCGAGCGCACCGGACACAACAGGGCGATCAACCGGAGTCGCTGGGACGCGAACCGGCTGCGCAAGCAGTTGCGGACTCCGACGTCGACGACGGCGCGCGTGTTCTCCGAGTACACGCGGCGGCTGCGCATCCGACGCGAGCAGCCGTCGTTTCACCCGCGAGGCCCGCAGCGCATCCATGACCTGGGCGACAGCGTCTTCGCCGTCGAGCGAACTGCACCGGACGGGGATCAGGCCGTTCTCGCGGTGTCGAACGTCGGCCCGGAGACGGTCGAGATCGACGTACCCGCACCGAGCGGCGGGCTGGCGGCCTGGCAGCGCGACCTTCTCGCGAGGGGCGACATCGAGACCGCCCCGACAACGCCGGTGCGGCTCGAGCCGTATCAGACCGCGTGGTACCTCGCGACGGCGAAGGGCGAGGGTGCGGCTTGAAGGCTAGTTCGCCCTCTCGATCGGTGCGGAGCGCTCTGCCGCAGCGACCGTCGCGGCGAGCTCGGGAATCCGACAGTGAGATTCCTGTCACGGAAAAGGCGGTCCCGGGTCTGCTTCGCTAGAGGTGGCGCAGCCCGCTGAGAAGGGCGACTCGGTGCATTGCCGTTTCGCACGCGGCAGCGCGGGCACGGCAGCGATCCGCGGAAAGCCGGCCTGGCCACGACCCTGGGAAGCCGATGCCGTTTTCCGTCACAGGACTCGTCTATTTCCCGCTCACGATCGCGATCGCGATCGTCGCCATCCGCTTCTATCGAAGCTGGACGGCGGACAGGTCCCGGGAGGATTTCCTGTACTCGATGGCGTTCGGCGGGCTGGCGCTCGTCTGCCTCGCCGGAACACTGGCCGGAGGCGTGCTGTCCGGCCCGCGGGCGATCTTCATCCTCGTGGTGGCGAGCTCTGTTCCGGTCACGCTGTCCAACGGCTGCTTCGCGATGATCTACTTCAGCGCTCGGCTCCCGAGGCTGCCGAGCTGGCTGGGCATGGTAGCCGTCGCAGTCGTCGGATCGGCGGCCACGTGGCGCACCGCCCTCGGGTCCGCGCAGCCGGAGCTACAGCCCGGCGGCGGAGTGGACTGGGGCCTGCCGCTCGACGCCGCAGTCCTGCGCAGCTTCGTGTACCTCGCGGGGATGGGACCGCTGGCCTGGATCCTGATCCGCGACCTGCGCCACCTGCGAGAGACTTCGCGGATCGCTCGGAATCTCTTCTTGGCCCTCTTCTTCGGACTCGCGATCTCCGTCATCCTCTTCGACTTCGTGATCGAGCCGCTCAGCGGCCTCGACGCGCTGTACAGCGAGGTCGTGATCCTGATTCTCGCCGTCCTTGGAGTGTTGCTCTTCGTCGCCCTCTACGAGCGGGCGATCAGTCGCAACGAGAGGCGGTTCAAGCGGCTGGTGGAAAGCATGGACGACATGGTCTTCTTGACCGACGGCGAGGGGACCATCCGTTACGTCAATGCCGTCCACTGCGCCCTCCTGGGATACGTTGAAGGACAGGGCTTCGAGTTCTGCCTGGCACATGCGGACGGACACGCGATCTGGGTGGAGACGCACGGCGCGTTCCGCCTGGAGTGCGCGGGGACCGCCGAGCCCGACCCCACCGCCGCCATCGTCTGCCGCGATGTCACTGAGCGCCGAGGGCTCGAATCCGACCTGCGACAATCGCAGAAGATGCAGGCGATCGGCTTGTTGGCGGCAGGCTGGTCGTCGAGACCTGCAATACCCACGTCGATGCACACACCACGGAACGATCATCGGGAGCCGCGACCGGACCGCACGTCCTGCTGAGGGTGTCGGACACGGGCCGAGGAATGAACCAGGAGACCCTCGAGCGGATCTTCGAGCCGTTCTTCACGACGAAGGTCACCGGCAAGGGAACCGGACTCGGCCTGTCCACGGTCTACGGGATCGTCAAGCAGAGCCACGGTACCATCTCGGTGCAGAGCGAGCCCGGGAACGGGACGGTGGTCACGGTCCTCCTCCCGGCGGTGGAAGCCGCCGCCCCGGTCGAGACGAACGAGACGGATCGAGAGACCGCCTAGCAGTCCGTCGCCACCCTACTCGATCCGGAACATCGACAGGTCGAGCTGGTCCCCCGTCTCCTTCTGCAGCTCGCCGAGCTTCGCGAGCAGCCGACGGATGATCGGCTTGGACGCGTCGCGCCCGGCGAGGTCCTGCATCTCGAGAGGGTCGGCCTCGAGGTCGTACAGGCGCGCGCGGCGAATCTTCGGGTACAGGATCAGCTTGTGCTTGCCGAGGATCACCGAGCGCTGCAGCTGGAGATACGCGCCGTAGACCGCGTCGTACGCGGACTTCGTCGTCTTGCCGCGAATCAGCGGCAGCAGGCTGTGGAACTCGACGTGACCGGGCTTCTCGAGACCGGCGAGCTCGAGCGTCGTCGGCATCACGTCCTGCAGGTAGATCGGCGCCTCGAGCCGTTTGCCAGCGGACACGCCCGGCCCGCTGACGATAAACGGCACGCGGACGCTGTGATCGTAGAGGTTCTGCTTGCCCATCAGGCCGTGGTGCCCCACCGCGAGCCCGTGATCGGCCGTGAAGAAGATCCAGGTGTTCTTCGCCTGCGGAGTCTTCTCGAGCGCGTCGAGGATGCGACCGACCTGCGCGTCCATGTGCGTGATGATCGCGTAGTACTCCTGGCGGTTCACCTTGACCGCATACTCCGTGCGGGGGAACGGCGCGAGCTTCTCGTCGCGCAGCCTCTTGCCGCAACCGATCGCGTCCTTGTACGGGTACTCCGCCAGATAGTTCTTCGGCACCGCGATGTCGTCAAGCGGGTAGCGGTCGACATACTCCTTCGGCGACTGCCGCGGATCGTGGGGCGCGTTGAACGCGAGGTACATGAAGAACGGCTTGTCGCCCTTGGCGGCGTGCTCGATGTAGCCGACCGCGTCGTCACCGAGCACCTCGCTCCAGTGCTTGCCCCCCCGCCAGAAGCCCTCGAACTTCCGGTCCCACGGTTTCCACACGTCGGGCTGCCCCTCGATCGGACGGTTGTAGCCCTCCTTCGTCTGGTTCGGCATGCCGGGGCGCTCGTGGACGGCGTGATCGAACCCCTTCGCCGTGGACGCCTTGACGTGCCACTTGCCGGAGAAGTACGTCTCGTAGCCGGCCCTGCGCAGATGCTCCGACCAGAACCGTCCGGCGACGCGCTCCGGCTCCACGTTGCGCACCTTGAAGGCGTTCCACAGGAAGCGGCCCGTGTTGAGCATCGTACGGCTCGCGACGCAAACGGCGCCGCTCCACGAACCCTGGTTGTACGCATGCGTGAAGACGGTGCCCGAACGCGTCAGTCGGTCGAGATTCGGCGTCTGGACGACGCGATCATGCCCGAACGCGCGGATGGTCTCGAAGCACTGGTCGTCCGCGAAGATGAAGACGATGTTGGGCTGCGATGCGGCGGGTTCGGCCGACAGACGGCCGCCACCGAGAGCCGCGACGGCGATCAGAAAACAGGCGAATGAACGCCGCATGATGGACCTGCTCACGATGTTCCTCCTTCGTGCGTTGCGGATCCAAGGTATCCGATCGCGCGCGTGATTCCGATCTCGATTCCGATCCCGGCCCGGCGATGACGGGGGGCGGGGACGAAACGATCACCCCTCCTCGCCGCGCTTCACCGCGTCGAGGTCGAGACTGAATTTCTCGATGCGGTAGCGGATCTGGTCGCGGTTGAGACCGAGCAGGCGACCGGCGCGGGTCTGGTTGCCCGCGGTGAGGCGCAGCGCCTGGACGACGAGGTCCCGCTCGAGGTTCTCGAGGTGGACGCCGTCGCGCGTGAGCTCGAAGCCGCGCGGCGACTCGGCGCGCGAGTCGCGCACCTCGTCGAGGAGGTCCATGGGCAGGTCTTCGGCATCGATCTTGTCCGACGTGCCAAGGATCATCGCCCGTTCGACCGTGTTCTTCAGCTCGCGGATGTTGCCCGGCCAGTGGTACTCCTCGAGCCGCGCGAGCAGCGCCGGCGTGACGCCGCTGACGCTCTTCTTGAACTCGCGGTTGAACACGTGGATGAAGTGGTCGACGAGCAGCGGGATGTCCTCGATGCGCTCCCGCAACGGCGGCATGTGGATCGGGATCACCTTGAGGCGGAAGTACAGGTCCTCGCGGAACTTCTCCTCGTTGACGAGCTCGCGGAGGTTCTTGTTCGTCGCCGCGATGACCCGAACATCGACGCGAATGTCCTTGCCGCCGCCGACGCGGCGGAAGGTCTTCTCTTCGAGGAAACGCAGCAGCTTGCTCTGGAGGTAGAGGCTCATGTCCCCCACCTCGTCGAGGAACACCGTGCCCTCGTGGGCGAGCTCCATCAGCCCCTTCTTCAGCGTCCGCGCGTCGGTGAACGCCCCCTTCTCGTGACCGAAGAGCTCCGACTCGAGCAGATTCTCCGGCAGCGCGGTACACGTGATATTCATGAACGGACCGGCGGCGCGCGGTCCCTCGTAGTGAAGCGCCTTCGCGAGCACGTCCTTGCCGGTGCCGCTCGCCCCCTCGATCAGGATCGTCGAATCACCCGAATCGAGCACGCGCTCGACGACCCGCAGGACCTGACAGAATGCCGGCGAGTCACCGACGACGTTCTTCAGGCCGAAGCGCTGCACCTCGGCGCGCTGCAGTCGGTCGACCTGCGAGCGCAGGCGGCTCGTCTCGAGGACGCGCGACACGCGCAGCAGGATGTCCTCGTTGCGGAACGGCTTCGCGATGTAGTCCGTCGATCCGGTCCGCATCGCGAGCACCGCATGGTCGACGCTCGAGTACGACGTGATCATCACGACCGGCAGGTCGGGATGGGTCCGGTGCAGACGCCCGAGGACCTCGAGACCGTTCGTGTCCGGCAGCTTGTAGTCCAGCAGGACGAGGTCGAACGGCTCCTCGTCCACCTTGCCCAGGGCCTCGCCGCCGGTCTCGACGGCGCTGACGTCATAGCCCTGCTCCTGGAGGCACTCCCGGAGAGACCACCGAATTAATTTTTCATCATCGACGACGAGGATATTCCCGGTCGGCATCTACGAGCCCTCAGTCCTTGATTTCGCGAGGTTTCTCTACACTCTGCGAAAAATTCCGCGAAATCAGTGCGTTTTCCGGGGTGAACGCCCGGCAAACAGCAAGCCGCGGGCCTTTCGCCAGCGACCTCTCGATACCGGCTTCCAACGGCTCCGCATCCGCCCCTCTCAGAGAGCAGCCGCCTCCCGCAGGAGCGCCGGGTTTTCGAGAACCTGCAAGAGATCGAAGGACGTCAGGACGCCGACCGGACTGTTGTTCTCCAGCACCACCAGCCGGTGAATCCGCATGCTGCACAGGATTTTGGCGACGATCGTCAGAGGATGGGGCGGCGTCACCGAGTGGATACGCGTTTCCATCATGTCGCGAATCCTCGTCTCGCACACGTCTCTCGCCAGCTCGTCCCGCCGCTCGCACTCGTACGGGAAGGTGTAGAACCCCAGCCTCCCCGCGAGGTCGGGCGAGATCAGCCGCGCGATGTCGCATCGCGAGACGACGCCGACCAGCCGCCGTTCGTCATCGACGACTGGAACACCGGAGAGTCGGTACTCGGCGAGCAAGCGGTTCAACACGTCGACGGTCGCGTCCTGCGAAATCGTCACCAGGCCGCGGCGATCGAGTATGTCGTTGACGGTGAGTTGCATGCTGCCCTCCTCATAACCCATCCGCGGAGATTCCGGACAGATTCGAGGGATCTCGGCAGTTCCGGGCCAGTGAGCTGAGCTAGGACCTGGCCAAATACGAAACGATGTCCATGGTCGAAATGACGCCGACGAGCTCGTTGTCCTGGACTACGAAGACGCGGTGGATGCGCTCGCAGGCCATCAACGAGGCCACGTCCCGAACGGACGCATCTGGCGCGACGCACAGGACGCGGGCCGTCATCCAATCGCCGACCGTCTCGCGCCCGAGAACCTCCGGGCTGTACTCCTCGGTCGAGAACGGTCCGTTGTCGCCCCACGGCGACGAGTCGTCGTTGTCC
Organism: uncultured Planctomycetia bacterium; assembly: GCA_964392615.1. Classification (GTDB taxonomy): domain Bacteria; phylum Planctomycetota; class UBA8108; order UBA8108; family UBA8108; genus CAYMRB01. The sequence continues at coordinate 21,446 of CAYMRB010000081.1, forward strand.
CAAAGCGGGTCGGATGCGTAGTAGCCAGGCTGCTGAGCATCGATGCGGTCACCCTTGAGGTGCTCGGTCTTGACGATGTCCGTCACCGACAGAACGCCGACGAGCTCGTTGGCCTCGTCGGTGACCGGCGCCCCGCTGATTCGATACTCCTCGAGCGTGCGAACCGCCTCCCGAATCGGCGTGGCCACATCCAGACACACGGGATCTTCCCGCATCAGGTCGCGGGCCTTGATCGTCGTCACATCCATCTCGATCACCTCCTATCGCTGATTCGCTAGCGCACGCAGCTCGGCAGCGATCGGGAAGGCTATGACACAAAACTCGTGCCATGGCCTCACCTGCGGCGATCGAGCGCGCGCGGCTTCGTTCTCCGAGCCTTGCCACGGGAATGGATCCTCGGAGGCGCGAATTATCTCACGCACGCTGCCATGAATCACGCCTCGGTCCGCGCTTTTGAGGCGTGGCGCCGAGCCGATGAGAGCTCGAAGGTTGCGCCGCGAGACCAGGTTGCGACAATGGCGGTTCATCGAGGGGGGGGACTCCAGGAGATTCCAGCCGTATGCCTCGACCGCCCGACGCCGGCGAGCCGACCGACGACACCCGCGATTCCGACCGATCCGAATCCGACGCGGCTCCGCCGTGCGCCCCGCCGAAGGGGCCCCGGGGCGAGGTCGAGACCTCAGCATGGCTGCGCGCAATCCTGGACACCGCGATCTGCGCGATCGTCACGATCGACGAGACCGGCGCCATCGAGTCGGCGAATCCCGCCTGCAGGCGGCTGTTCGGCTACGAGCCCGAGGATCTCCTCGGCCGCAACATCAGCCTGCTGATGGCTCCGCCGCTACGCGAGGAGCACAACGCGTACTTGCAGCGCTACCTGCGCACGGGAGAGACGCACATCGTCGGAATCGGCCGCGAGGTCGAGGGTATTCGCAAGGATGGCACGAGGATCCCGCTCCTCCTGGCCGTCAACGAGTTTCGCGTCGGCGATCGGCTGCTGTTCACCGGCATGCTGCACGACATGAGCGACGCCGCCCGCGCGCGCGCGGAGCTGCAGGTGCGCGTGCGACAGCAGGAGATCGTCGCCGCCCTCGGCATGCGGGGACTCGCAGGAGGCGACCCGCGTGACCTCATCGAGGACGCGGTGTCGCTCGTGGCCGAGACCCTCGAGGTCGAATTCTGCCAGGTGCTCGAGCTGCAGCCCGAAGGACGGTTCCTCATGGCGGCCGGCGTCGGCTGGGCCGATGGCGTCATCGGCTCGGAGACGGTCGGCGGCGACGACGACTCGCAGGCGGGCTACGCCCTCCGCCACGGCAAGCCGGTGATCGTCGAGGACCTGGCGACGGAGAGGCGCTTCCGCCCACCGCGCCTCCTCGTCGAGCACGGCATCGTCAGCGGACTCAGCGTCGTGATCCTCGGCGCGAAGCGGCCCTACGGCGTCTTCGGCGCCCATACCCGTTCGCATCGCACGTTCAAGGCCGACGACGTGAACTTCGTCCAGAGCGTCGCGAACGTGATCGCTGAGACGGTGCAGCAACACGAGACCCGCAAGCGGCTGCTCGAGCAGGAGAGCCTCGTGCAGCTCGGCGAGATGGCCGCAGTCGTCGCGCACGAGGTCAAGAACACCCAGGCCGGGGTCTCCGGCGGTCTGCGCGTAATCGCCGAACGACTCGCCGGAGACAGCGAGACCCACGGCGTGATCGAGGAGATGCTGCGTCGCCTCGAGAGCCTCAACGGCTTCATGGGCGACGTATTGACGTTCGCACGCCCCCGTCGGCCGCGCTCGTCGCCGGTGCCGATCCAGCTGCTTCTCGAAGACACGGCGACCATCACCGAACGCCACCCGGACTGCACGGGCATCATCGTCGACCTCGACGGCGTCGATCTCCTCGTCTCGTGCGACGTCGAGATGATTCGCTCGGTGTTCGTCAACCTGCTCGTCAACGCGGCACAGGCGGTGGACGGTCGCGGTCGCGTCCGAGTCCGCGTCGAGGCCGCCCGAGACCTCGGCGGGCAGGATTGCTGTCGCGTCTCGATTGCCGACGACGGCCCCGGGATCCCGCCGGAACAGCGCGAGAAGGTATTCCAGCCGTTCTACAGCACGAAGCACCGCGGTAGCGGACTCGGCCTCGCGATCGCGCGCCGCGTCGTCGAGCTTCACGGCGGCACTGTGTCGATCGAAAACCGGCCGCACGGCGGCACGCGAGTCACGATCCTGCTCCCGACGGAAGCCTGAGCGCGCCGTCTCGGACGTCGCGCCCCCACGCCGCTCAGTCGCCGGGACGCACGGTCATGACGGAGCACTTGGCCTCGCGCACGACCCGCTCCGCGACGCTGCCGAGGAGCGTCCGCGTCAACCCGGTGTGCCCGTGGGTCGACAGGAGGATCAGGTCGCAGTCGCTCTCGATGGCGCTCGCGACGATCTCGTGCCCGGGGGCACCGGTGGCGACGACGGGCGCAGCCTCGAAGTCGGACAGCTCCGCCGAAATGATCTGCTCGAGCTCGTCTCGCGCGCGCTCCTCGGCGTTCTCCCAGTACGGAGGCGCCTGGTCCGAGACGGCGGTCCCGACCCAGAATGCGCTCGGCGGATAGAGCTCGGCGTTGACGACGTGCAGGGCGAAGATCCGCGCGTCGAACTCGGTCGCCAGGCTGCGGAGCCGCGGCAGGGCGGCCGCGGAAAGCTGCGAGAAGTCGTGCGAAAACAGGATGCGGCGCGGCGCGAAGTCGGTCGCTTCCGAATCGCCCCGGAACACCAGCGCGGGGCACTTCACGAGCCGCACGACTCGCTCGGCAAAGCTCCCGAGCACGAGGCGCTTGAGGCCGGCGTGCCCGTGCGTTGCCGTGACGACGAGGTCCTGGCCGACCTCGTCGTGAAACTCGTCGATCGCCTCCGGACCGAAGCCGTCGAGCACGTGGCAGTGCACGCTGAGCCCGTCAAACACGGGGCGCCGAGCCACCTCGGCAAGCCGTGCCTCGGACTCCCGATGGAAGGCGTCGAGCGTCGTTGCAGCTCCCGTGTGGCCGAAGGCGAACGGCGGCAGCGCCCCCGCGACGTTGACGAGATCGATCTCCGCGCCGGCCCGTCGGGCGATCGCGGCAGCCGGCGAGAACGCGTGCTCCGAGCAGTCCGAGAAGTCCGTCGTCAGGATCAGTCTCGCGATATCCATGACGCTCCTTTCCGGGAGGGGAGACTCCCGGACGGGAGCTGCCGACTCCCTCGCTCGTGGAACGAAACCGAACCGGCAGGCACGCCGCAAATAGCTGACCGGGCGGACCGCGCCGACACGATGCGTCAGATGCCGCAGAGTTTTTCCCGAAAGGCCGCCCTAAACGCTATAATTCTCGCGGCAATACTGAAAGACATAGAAGAGAGGCGGCCCCGGGCCGGGGGGAACGCAGGGGCTCGCCTCTCGAGGGGGTGGGAACCGAGGTGCGGAGGAAGGGAGGTCTCTCCGCGTCGGTCGTGCTGTTCGCGCCTCCCCCTGCAGATCGCGTGCCATATGGCCCATCGGCCGCAGAGCCCTCTAATACAAGGATTTCGCGTTCGGGCACCGCCTGAGGATCCGGGGGAATCCGCGCAGGAGTGCGTTTTTTTGCCGCCTGCCTGCGAGGGATTCACGCGGGACCGCCCCGTCAACTCGGGCGGCGGGCTCGTGGTAGCTGGCAAGAGGATTGCGGCAAATGTCGACGAGAGAAGAGCGACTGCCCGTCGAAAACGGGCTTCGAGCGCAGGTGCTCCCGGCAGCCCGAAGAGAACGCCATGCAAATCCGCAACATCCTGCTCACGACCGATTTCTCGGACGCCGCCCAGCTCGCGTACTCCCATGCGGCGACGCTGGCCCGGCAATTCGAGGCGCGCATCTGGCTGGCACACGTCGAGGACGCGCTGCCGCCGTTCTACTACTTGACGGCGGAAGGGCTCCAGCTGGACGTCCCGAACAGCCCGTACTTGCGCGATCTGGAGGAGAAGCTCGGGGGCGAGACCGAGCACGAAGCGCTGCGTTCGGTCGATATCGAGACCGCACTCCTCTACGAGGGGCACCCGATCAAGGCCCTGGCGCGCTTCGAGACAGCCCACGATATCGACATCGCAGTGCTGTCGACACACGGGCGCACCGGGTTGAAGCACCTCTTCCTCGGCAGCTTCGCCGAGCGCTTCATCCGCCACTCGCGGGTGCCCGTCCTGACGACGCACACGTCGCGGAAGGGCAGCGGATTCGCGCCGCGACGGGTGCTCGTACCCTGCGACTTCTCGCGCGAGTCCCGCGGTGTGCTACCGCTCGTCCGATTCCTCGCCGAGAACTTCCAGAGCGAGTTCACGTTCGTGCACGTGATCGAGCCGATGCCCCGATTCTCGGATGCCGCCCCCGAGGCCTTCACGACGTCGGTCGCGGAGTCGCTGAAGGTCGCTCCGGACGTCGCCAGCGAGGAGTTCGAGGCTCTGTGCAGTGACGGGCTCAGCGGGATCGAGGCCACTCTCGAGACCCGCACCGGACGACCGGAGGCGGAGATCCTCGCAGCCGTCCAGGACCTCGAGCCGGATCTGATCCTGCTCGCGACGCACGGCTGGACCGGCTTTGAGCACTTCGTGCTCGGAAGCGTTGCCGAGAAGATCTTGCGCAGCGTGTCGTGCGACGTGCTGACCGTCAAGCCGCAGGACTCTCAATCCGAGTAGGAGTCAGGACTGCAGGGGGCGGTTCCAGCTCTCGCAGACGCGGGCGAGGTCGACGACATCGCGCCACAGTCGCGTGTCGTTCTTCACTTCCTCGAACAGGCGCATCGCGGCCGAGTCCAGCACCCCGTCGTCGTCGTTGGTAGCAGCAAGCCGGTGACCGATCGAGCGCGCGAGGCTGCGACAGCGGCTGCTCTCGCGGAGCGCATCCGTGTACGTGTGCTGGGTCTCGACGTAACTCGGCGTTGGCGGAAAGAGATCCGGGTAGAGAGCCTGCAACACGTGCCCGACGCGTTCTGTCTCCTCCTTGAGGTTCATCATCGAACGTCTCCTGAATCGCGGTCCGAGGGGACCGGCGGCGTCCCCTGCTCTCCGGCAAACGGCGTTCCGAAGCCAGCCCGAGCTCTCAAACCGCCCCGGAGAGCCGCATTCTTCGCGTGTTTCGCGCGGCCTTCGGGTCGACGCCTCCCCCAACACGACGCGAGAAAAGCCTGCTCGTGCGGAGAAAAGCCGCCCACCGGGCAGCTCCGGCCTCGCAGCCCGGACGCGCTGAAAGTCCGTGACACGACGTCCGACCTCGGAGAAGATGGTAATCAAAGTGATATCATCACGATTTCGCCGAGCTCGCCGCATTCCCACCGCGGCACGCCCGGCCGGCCCCTCGGTGGAGGCAGCCCCATGCAGCAGATCCGCGAATCCGGCACCTTCCAATTCAACGCGTTCGCCGCGCTCGGCGTGCACCTGTTAGTCGCCGGCGCAGGCGCGTATCTGGCCTGGCTTCTCGCCACGAAACCGTTCTCCGGACTGACGCTGGCGTTCCTTGTCGCCCTCGTGATCGTCTTCGTCATCCTCGCATCCGGCTACCTGATCGTGCACCCGAACGAGGGCAAGGCGCTCGTCTTCTTCGGGCGCTACGTCGGCACGATCCGCGACGCGGGCTTCTGGTGGGCTTGCCCGTTCGCCGTGCAGCGACGCGCGTCGCTGCGCGTGCGCAACTTCAACAGCGAGCGCCTGAAGGTCAACGATGCG
>CAYMRB010000082.1:0-27083 GCA_964392615.1 uncultured Planctomycetia bacterium
AGCCAGCGGGCGGAGATGCCGCTCGAATGCACAGAGATTTGTGAAAGGCGGCACTAAGGAACCCAGGAAACCAGGAGAGGAGAAAGGCGGGCTCGTTCCTTTCCTGGCTTCCTGGGTTCCTTAGAGATCTTCTCTTCAGGGAAGGATACGCGCAGGAAAGGACGGCGAACCGGCCCGGTAGGTGCGCGGAAAGAAACGGGTGCAAAGGCGAGCAGGCCAATCTGTGTGTCCTTCTGTGACGGGAGTGCTTGCGTCCCGACCGCATGGCGAAGCACGATCGACGGTTCACGGTATCCCACGATCGAACGCGGGTGCAAGACCATGAAGACCATCACGCGAATCCTGTCCGCCGCCGTGCTCCTCTGGCCGATCTCCGTCGCCTCCGCGGAGAACACGGCGCGCCTCGAGAGCTCCCGACTGACGCTCGACGTCGACAGGAAGACGGGAAGCTGGACCCTGCTCGACAGGCGCTCCGGCGCGCGATGGCCGGCCATCGGACGCGCGAGCGTCGGCCAGGCGAGCGGGCTCGACGCCGACTTCGCCGTCGCCAACGGCACCGCGAGCAAAGTGGACTTGCGACATGCGAACGGCGTCGGTGTCACCTTCGAGCTCGTCGACGACGGCAGCGCGATCGTGCTGCGCTACAGCGGCGAAGCGCTCGGCGACATCCGCGCGCTCGACGACGTCCTCGTCGTCACCGATCGCGGCCACGGGCACGTGATCGTGCCGTGTCGCGAAGGGTTGCTCATCGGCGCCGGCAGCGGCAAGACGTTCCGCCGCACGTTCGGGACGAGCGACTACGAGGGCTGCCACATGAACCTCCTCGGCTTCATCGAGGCGGGCTCAGCGCTCCTCGTCACGTGGGACGATGCGTACGTCTTCCCCGAGGTCGCCGGCGGCGTGGACCCGAAGACCGGACGCCATGAAGTCCGCACCGCGTTCTCCCTTCGCGGACCCACCGCGCGCTCGCTGCGCATCCAGCCGCTCGGCAAGGGCGATTGGAACGCGATCGCCGCTGCGTACCGCGTCGTCGCCGAGCGCAAGAAGCTCGCGGTGACGCTGCGCGAGAAGACGAGGCGCAATCCGCACGTCGAGCGCATGGTCGGCGCGTCGAACGTGAAGCTGTGGACGTGCCTCGCTCGACGCATGAACGAGCCGAGCACGCGCGAGGAGTCCGTTACGGTGCGGTGGACGTTCGACGAGGCCGCGAGCATCGCGGAACACCTACGTCGCGACATCGGCATCGATCGCTGTCTATTCATGATCGGTGGCTGGACGGAAGGCGGCTACGACTGCCGCCACCCGGACAACCTGCCGGCGAATCCGGAATGCGGCGGCAACGCCGCGCTCGCCGATGCCATCGATCGCATTCAGAAGCTCGGCTACGTCGCGAGCCTGCACGACAACTACCAGGACATGTACCGCGACGCGCGCAGCTGGGATGAGTCCTACATCGCGAAGAGCCGCGACGGCAAGCTGCGCCGAGGCGGTCGCTGGCTCGGCGGTCGCGCTTACATTATCTGCCCGCCGAAGGGGCTCGAGCTCGCGCGTCGGCCGCAGAACCTGCCGGGCATCCGCAAGCTGTTCCCCGCGCAGAGCTACTTCATCGACACGACGTACGCTGCCGGCCCGCAGGAGTGCTCCGCGCCGGATCACGCGATCGGCCGCAACGAGGACATCGTCTGGAAGAAGCGCCTGAGCGACTACGCGCGCGACGTGTTCGGCCTGTTCGGCAGCGAATGCGGCCGCGAGTGGGCGCTGCCGCACAGCGACTTCTTCGAGGGGCTCGTTGCGGTATCCGGTCGCCACTTCCACAACCTGGATCCGACCGCGCTCGGTGCCATGACGATCCCGTTCTGGGAGATGGTCTACCACGACTGCCAGATCGCCTGGGGCAAGTACGGCTACTCATACGAACGCGCCGCCGACTACGTCGCGCATCACGTGCTGTGCGCGCGGCCGCTGCACTACCACTCGATCCCGAACCACCTGTACTGGAAGACGAAAGATGCGAGCCGCGTCGACGCCACGCCGCGCGTCGTTTCCGTCGAGCCTGCCGGCGATCGAGCGTTCCGTATCCGCTACGAATGGACGGTCGGCGAAGGGGCACAGAAAGACTGGCGCATTTTTGTCCACTTCGGCACGTCGAAGGACATTCTCTTTCAGGATGATCACGCGCCGCCGATACCCACGTCGCGCTGGAAGGCACGGACGACCGTCGCCGTCGGCCCGCACACCGTCCGCGTGCCCCGTTCCCTGCGCAAGGACGCGGTCGACGTCATGATCGGCCTGTTCGACCCTCGAGACGTCTCGGGACGCGCCGTGTTGCCGGGAGGCGACGGCCAGCGTCGTGTGGTCGTCGGACGCCTGAAGCTCGCTCCGCGCATCGAGTTCGAGCCGGCGGCGCGTCGTCGCAGCGACGACGCGGGCTGCTGGATGCGCACTGACGAAGGATGGGCCGACGGGCTGCATCCCGTCGACGTGTTCGTGAAGAATACGCACGAGGTGCTCGGCCCGCTGCACGCCGCGACCGCGCACGGCGTCCTGACGCGTTTGGAGTTCTTGACCTCCGACCGCTCAGTGCGACGCGCGACGTGGGGAGCGGGCGACGCGAAGACGGTCGTCACCGTCAACTTCGGCGCGCAGGACGCGACGGTCGAGTCGCGCTACGGCGGCCGCGTCGTGCTGCCGCGCTGGGGATTCGTCATCGACGGCCCGCGCTTCGCGGCGTTTCTCGCCCGCCGCTGGGGCGGGCAGGAGTATGCTGACGGCGCGCTCTTCACGCTGCGCGCGCTCGGCGAGCGCGACCTCGACCAGAGCCGTCGGCTGCGCGTCTTTCACGCATTCGGCACACCGAAAATCCGTTGGCGAGACTCGACCCTCGACGTCCAGCGCGAGAAGATCGTCGAGCCACGTCCATGAATGACAGAGCCCGAGAAGCCCATATGAGCACCGCGAAGAACCTCACCCGTCGACGATTCCTCGAACAGAGCGGCAAGGTCCTGGCGAGCGCGCTGGCGATTCCCGCCGTCGTCCCCTCGGGCGTCCTGGCGGCGCCGAATCGCCCGGGACCGAACGAGCGCGTCGGCGTCGGCTTCATCGGTGCCGGACGCCGATGCGGCAATCTGCGAGGGCGCTTTCCGAAGACCGGACAGATCGTCGGCATCAACGACGTATTCCTGCCGCGAGCGCAGTCCGTCGCGAAGCGCTACGGGTGTCCGTCGTGGCAGGACTACCGCAAGCTGCTCGAGTCGAAGGACGTCGACGCGGTCATCGTGACGACGCCCGACCACTGGCACACGCTGCCGAGCATCCACGCTTGCCAGGCCGGCAAGCACGTGTACTGCGAGAAGCCGCTGACGTTGACGATCCACGAAGGCCGACTGCTCGTCGACGCCGCACGCAAGTACAAGCGCGTATTCCAGACCGGTAGCCAGCAGCGTTCGATGATCGCCAATCGCGTCGGCTGTCAGCTCGTGCGCGAGGGAAAGATCGGCAAGCTGAAGAAGGTCCTCGCTGCGGACTTCCCGAGCCCGTGGGAGTGCGCGTTTCCCGGCCAGCCGACGCCGAAGGGCCTCGACTGGGACGCGTGGTGCGGGCAGGCGCCGCTGCGGTCGTATCACGCCGACCTCTTCGCGCCGCGCACGAAGCCCGGCTGGATCTCGTTCCGACCGTACTCCGGCGGCGAGGTCACCGGCTGGGGCGCGCACGGCCTCGATCAGGTGCAATGGGCGCTCGGCATGGACGACACCGGTCCGGTCGAGGTGTGGACCGAGGGCGACGCGTTCGCCCCACCGACCTACGACAAGCCGGAGTCGCGCAGTCGCGGTGAGAAGATCTGCCGCAAGCCGAAGGTGTTCTACCGCTACGCGAACGGCGTCGTGCTCGAGCTCGGCGGCGGACCTGGCGGCGGTGCGGTCTTCCTCGGCGAGAAGGGCAAGATCACGATCAACCGCGGCAGTGCCGTCAGCGATCCGAAGGAGCTCGCAGCGAAGGCTCTCGAGGCCGAACGCCAGAAAGGCGGTCCCGACGGCAAGCACCTCGAGAACTGGATCGAGTGCATCCACTCGGGGGCGAAGCCGACCGGCGACGTCGAGATCGGTCATCGCTCGGCGACGGTGTGCCACCTCGCCAACATCGCGCGTTGGGTCGGCCGCAAGCTGCGCTGGGATCCGAAGACGGAGACGTTCCCGGGCGACGCCGAAGCGAACGCGCTCATCACGCGTGAGCAGCGCAAGCCGTACGAGCTGCCGAAGCAGGTGTAACCAACATGAAGAGCACGCACGAAGAACGCCGTCATCCCACAGTCAGTCGACGCAGCCTCCTCAAGACCATCCTCGCCGCATCCGTGGCGCCTGCATTCGTGCAGAGTCGTGCGAACGCCAGCGCCCCATCCGAGCGGATCACGCTCGGATTCATCGGCGTGGGCAACCAGGGCACGCGGCGCAATCTGGGCTCGTTCCTGCGCGAGCGGGACGCTCAGGCGGTCTCGGTCTGCGACGTGTTCGCCAGCCGGCGCGAGAGGGCTCGTCAGCTCGTAGACAAGGCTTACTCCACGAAGGGATGCAAGTCGGTCAACGATTTCCGCGAGATCCTCGCGGATCCGTCGATCGACGCGGTCGTCATCTCCACGCCGGATCACTGGCACGTGCCGATGTCGCTCATGGCCCTCGAGGCGGGCAAGGACGTCTTCTGCGAGAAGCCCACGCACACGATCGCCGAGGGCCGGACACTGATCGACGCGGTCAAGAAGCGCAACGCGGTGTTCCAGGTCGGGCTCGAGGATCGCTCGATCGACCTCTACCACAAGATGATCGAGTGGATCCGCAACGGCGCCATCGGAACGCTCGAGAAGGTCGAGGTGAAGCTGCCCCACGGATTCGACTATCCGCTGGAGAAGCCCGCCCCCGTGCCCGAAGGGCTCGACTATGACCTGTTCGTCGGACCGGCGCCCTTCAAACCGTACACGCCGTCGTGCACCGTCCAGAAGCGGTGGCGGATGAACAGCGACTACGCGAACGGGTCGCTCGTCGATTGGGGCTCGCACCTCGTCGATACCGCGCAGCTCGGAGCCGACGCCCCGGGCGTCTGCCCGGTCGAGGTGAAGGGCGAGGGCGTGATCCCGACCGGCCGAGCGACCGACGTGCCGATCGGGTTCGACGTGCGCTATCGCTACGCCAACGGCGTGGAGATGGTCGTCCAGTCCGGAAAGGTCCTGGGCGCCGGCAAGGGGTGCGCCGACATCCGCTTCACCGGATCCAAGGGCTGGGTCGGCAACCAGGGCTGGCGCGCGCCGCTCGAGGCGAGCGATCCGAAGATCCTCGAGACCAAGTACGCGCCGAAGACGTCCAAGCACTGGCAACGTCCGCCCTACGAGCACCGCAACTTCCTGGACTGCGTCCGTTCGCGCAAGGCCACGACGTACACCGTCGAGACCATGCACCTGCTGCACGTGACACTCCACATGGGAACCATCGCCATGCGGCTCGGCAGGAAGCTGCGCTGGGACCCGAAGACGGAGGCGTTCCTCGGCGACGAGGCGGCCAACAAGATGCGCAGCCGACCGTCGCGCGACGATTGGAAGTAGCGAGATCGAGGGGGAGCGCTCTCACCGCTCCCCCAGCCGTACCTCGTACATCCGTTCCCCCACCTCCCGACACGTCCGCACGATCTCGGGATACGGCCGGTCGCAGACGTCGATGAAGCAGCTTCACTGCCCTGATCATCGACCAACCACGTGCGCGCCGGATCCAAGCGACCCCGCGGGCGCTCTCCCATCGAACTGACCCGGAGTCGCCTCCGCAATCGGATGGCGACCCCGGGTCGTTTCACTTGCCTGATCGTGACGGCGTCACGCCGGACCGGTCGATTCCCTATCGAAGAACGCCGACCGAGCTGCACGCGTCGTACACGCACCGCGACAGCCGATCCGGCGTCGCGTCGCGACCGCACGAGCGCGGCCCAGGCGCCGGCGGCGGCGTCGGGTCCTGGAACAGGTAGGTCAACGTCGACACCACGTCGCCCAGGTCCACCTGACCGTCGTCGTTCGTGTCCGCCGCGTCCGGACACTGCGAGCAGCGCGCGCCGAGGAACAGGCAGCCCAGCGTCGACACCGCGTCCGCCAGGTCGACCGATCCGTCGCCGTTCGCGTCGCCGCGACGGTAGGACTCGATGCGCGGCGGCGTGACGTCGTCGCATGGCGAATCGGACAGCAGCAGGAACGCATCCTGGTAGCCCGTGAACGCGATGTCCTGGAAGCCGTCTTCGTCGAAGTCCGCGACCGCCAGGTCGAAGAGCGCTCCCGTCGGGAGGTCCACGCCGAGGTTCTGGGGTCCGACCATGTTCCCGTCGCCCTGTCCGAGGTAGAGGCTGATGCCCTGCCCACTCGCGAAGTGGGTCACGGCGATGTCGAGGTGACCGTCGAGGTTGAAGTCGGCCGTCACGAGATGCCAGGGGTTGTTCCCCGTCGGGGCCGCGACCGGCGACGAGAACGTGCCGTTGCCGTTGCCGAGCGCCCGAACCAGCGAGTGCGTGTTGCGCGTCGCGATCACGTCGACTTTGCCGTCCTCGTTGTAGTCGCCGAAGGTCAGCGACGTGATGTTGTCGCTGAAGCCGCTTCCCATGTCGCTCAGCAGCGCGGCACCGAACGCGCCCGTCCCGCTGTTGCGACGCACCGCGAGGCGCGCGTTGTGGATCTCCGACGGGTAGACCATGTCGAGGTCACCGTCGGCGTCGACGTCGACCAGCGCGATGTCCGCCGCCGCCTCCGGCGCCGGGTACGACTGCGAGTCGAAGCCACCCGCTGCGAGTCGCCGGCGCACCGTGATCGAGTTCCCGCCGAGCACGTTCGTCGTCACGAAGTCGTCGCGTCCGTCGCCGTTCACATCCCCCACCGCGACGCGCATCGGCCCGTTGCCCGTGCCCCACCACGACCAGTTCAACCACGGCTGGCTGGCAGCACCCCAGCGGATCCGGACGCGGTCGGTGTGGAAGTTCGTCGCGATGATGTCCTGGTAGCCGTCGTCGTTGAAGTCGCCGACCTCAACGTCCGTCGGCCCGTCGCCCATGGCCCAGGTTTGCGTGCCCGAGAACGTCCCGTCGCCGTCGCCGAAGCGAATGCGGATCCGATCGCCGACCGTGTCCGCCGCCACGATGTCCTGGTCGCCGTCACCGTCGAGGTCCGCCGCAGCGATCGCCTGCGACTCCGTGCCGACCTCGAGCACCGACTCCGGATCGCCCTCGAACGCCAGGCTTCCGGCCGCACCGCGACACGGTAGAGACGGCTCGGGGCACGGCGAGTCGGATAGCATCAGGAACGCCTCCTGGTAATCCGTGTAGACGATGTCCTGGAACCCGTCGCCGTTGAAGTCCGCCGCCGCAACGTCGAACAGCGTACCGGCCGGGTAGTTCACACCGAGGTCGACCGGACCGTTCATGTTCCCGTCGCCGTCGCCGAGGTAGAGACTCAGATTCAGCCCGCCGAAGAAGTGGCTGACGACGATGTCGAGGTTGCCGTCGCGGTTGAAGTCGTCCGTGATCACGTGGATCGGGTTGTTGCCGGTGGGCGCCGCGACCGGCGACGAGAACGTCCCGTCACCGTTGCCGAGGGCGCGAACGAGCGAGTGCGTGTTGCGCGCCGCGATCACGTCGACGTGGCCGTCCTCGTCGTAGTCGCCGAACGTCAGCGCATGGAAGCTGACGTCGAACGCGCTCGCCATGCCACTGAGAACGGCGCCGCCGAAAGTCCCGTCGCCGTCGTTGAGACGCACCGCGACGCGAGCGTGGTGGATGTCGGACGGGTACGCCATGTCGAGGTCACCGTCGTCGTCCAAGTCGACGAGTTGGATGTCACTCGCCGCTTCGGGCGCACCGTACGTTTGCGTATCGAAGCCACCGGCGGCCAGGCGGCGACGCACGGTGATCGAATTCGATCCGTAGACGTTCGTCGTCACGAAGTCGTCGAGCCCGTCGTCGTTGACGTCGCCGACCGCGACGCGGATCGGACCGTCACCCGTTGCCCACCACGACCAGTCCGACCACGGCTCATGCGCCGCGCCCCAACGAATACGCACGCGGTCAGCGTGCACGTTCGTCGCGAGGATGTCCTCGTACCCGTCGCCGTTGAAGTCGCCGACGTCGACGTCGGTCGGACCGTCGCCCATCGTCCACGTGTGCGTCCCCCAGAACGAGCCGTCACCGCTCCCGAAGCGGATGCGGATCCGGTCGCCGACCGTGTCGGCCGCGACGATGTCCTGCGTGCCGTCGCCGTCGAGATCGGCCACCGCGACAGCCTGGGATTCGACGCCGACGTCAAGAACCGCTGACGGATCGTGGAAGCCGAGGTGTCCGTCCGGGCCGGGACACCCATCGCCGGGGCCAGGGCCAGGGCCGGGGGGAGCGACGATCACGCCGGCACGCACCGCGACGCTGTAGAGCAGGGTGAAGAGCACGACCGTCGAGAACGCTGCGAAGAACGAGAAGGGCTGGAATCCGTCGTGGCGCCGCATGGCGACCTCCTTGCGCTGGGAGCCGGTCTCGGCTCGTGTTTCGAAGAGTGAGCTTGCGTCGGGTGCCCCGCCGGAACGCTCGGGTCCAGCGGGCTCACACGCAAAGCGCAGAAGGAGGCGGGGCTTGCCCGTCGGAGGGCGGATTTTCTCGATTTTCCGGGCGGGCTTCGGACTCCAAGAGGAGCTTCCAAGCTAAGGAACCCACGAACCCACGAACCCACGAACCCACGAACCCACGAAAGGAGGCGAGTGTGGCCCCTCCTCTCCTGGGTTCCTTAGAGGTCTTTCGTCTTCCCGACGTTGGTTCCCGCGGTTCTTCGGCGAGCCGTGACGGTTCGCCAGATTCCGTCCCCCCCTACGGACAGATCTCCGGACACTCCCGGAACGGATCCACCGTCAGGTCGAACCCGCAGATCTGCGGCCCCGGGTCCGGCGGGGGCTCACTGCCCAGGAACAGAAACCCCAGCGTGAACGTCGCGTCCGAGATATCCACCGCCCCATCGTCGTTCGCGTCCGCCGGGTCGAAGCAGATCGGCGGTGACGTGCCCTGGAACAGGAATCCGAGCGTGAACTGTGCGTCGGCGATGTCGACCTGCAACGATCCGTTGCTGTCGCCTCGCAGAAACTCCTCGCCGTCGAAGAGCACCACTCCGTCGTCGTCCCGGGCGATCGAGATGAACCCTCCGGGCCCGTCTCCGAAGCCCGGAAACTCGTTCTGCACGCCGTGCAGGAAATCCCCCGCCGCGACGAAGTCCTCCGGCGGCGCGACGGTGAAGATGTTCGTCTCGATGCCAATGGGCGCGTTCGTCCTTACGTCTCCGACCACCCGGAAGAGCGGCGCCTCTGTCACGCGGCCCTCGGTCGGATCGAAGGAGAGCCAGTCCCATCCGCTTCCCGTGTCCGCCGCCCACACAGCGCTCACCAGGAGCAAGCTGAAGTCCGGGTCCGACGACGGCAGCACGAACCAGCGGAAGAACGGCGACGCCTGGAGCACTGACCTCGTCCCGCGCGGAATGATCGTGCCTTCGAAATCGACCCGCACATTCGTCAGCACGCTGTTTCTGACGCGATACGCGATCGAGAACCCCGCCGTCGCGCCTCGCGTCGTCGCGATCACGTGGAACGGTACGTCGCGGTCTCCCGGCGTCAGCGCTCGCGGTCCCTGCCAGCCGGTCTCGAAGCCGTTCGTCGGACGCGGCGGCTCCGCGGCGGGCGCGACTCGGCAGTCGAGCCCGTCGGTCGTCGGATCGAACCCGCGCAGCGGGAAGGGTGCCGGCAGCGGAATCGACGGCGACGTCCTGTAGAGCCAGTCCATCAGGAACGTCGCATCGACCGGTATCGGAGCCGCCGACGCGCTGATCGAGCCGTCATCGTTGACGTCGACCGCGTCGGCACAGCGCACGGGCCGCGGGTTGATCACCAGGACGTCGAGGATGTGACTGACGTCGGCCAGCGTCGTCTGCCCGTCGAGGTTCGC
The DNA here is from genome assembly GCA_964392615.1 of uncultured Planctomycetia bacterium. Classification (GTDB taxonomy): domain Bacteria; phylum Planctomycetota; class UBA8108; order UBA8108; family UBA8108; genus CAYMRB01. Next base: position 9,985 of record CAYMRB010000082.1, read on the forward strand.
GTCGCCGCGGACGAACCGGGGCGCGATGATGACCTCTCCCGCGTCAGGTCTCGATCCGACCATCAGCACCGACACGAGCACCGACGAGATCAGCGTCCAACGAAGCCGCATGACGTTCCTCCCTGTGAACGAGGCTTCTTGTAGAGCGGCGTTTCGATCCCGGCTTGCCCCCGATCCTATCAGCCCATCGCGCCTCGTGCAGCCTGCATCGGGAATCGATGCTACGTCTTCGCCTGCGGCTGCGGCTCCCGCTCGTCGTACGCGACCCGGAAGCCGGCGTCCGTCGTCCTCGTCCGGTCCCCCCGCGACGTGCGGCAATCCGCTCGGAAGACGAACGGATACGGGTTAAACCATGAACCGCCCCGCAGCGGCCGATCGCCGTCGCCCCAAACCCGGGCAGGGTCGTCGGGACAGATCGCACAGAGCTCACGCACCCCCCCCGCGAGATCCCGCACCCCGAACGGCGACTCGTCTCGCGCAAACGCTCCGACCGGCTCCGGAAACGGCTTGCCCCGCCGCGACGCGCGCCCCTTGCAGAACGACCAGTCGAACCCGTCACCCCACGGGTACAGCCGCCCGTCCGCGCCCCGCGCGCAGCGCTCCCACTCTTCCTCCTCGAGCCATCGCACGCGGCGACCGATCTCCCCCCCGAGCCACCGGCAGTACGCCTCGGCCGCCGCGACCGGCAGCGCGATCGCCGGCACGTCCGGCCCGAGCCGCTCGATTGCGACCCACTCGCCGCCGACGCGCTCGACGTACTCGTCGCTTCCGAACGCCGGCAGATGGTCTCGGAGCTCCTCGTCGCTCGCGGTAGCCGCTCCGTCAAAGCGCGCGTTGAGGAACCGACAGTACTCGCCCAGCGTCACCGGATAGCGCCCGACGAAGAGCTCCCCGACGTCGACCTTCGCCCACGGCAGGGACGAGTACTCCGCCGCATTGCCCCCGACGATGCTCCGCCCGGCCGGGATCTGCACGAACCCCGACGCGATCTCGCCCTCGCGGCGCATGCGCACGTCGACTCGACACACGCCGCCGCGCTCGATCACGACCGGACAGCGCGCCTCGCTCCATCTCTCCGCTCGCATCTGCAGCAGGTACGAGCCGCGGGGCAAGTCGCGCTCGAGCGGCGTGCGCCCGATCGGCACCTCTTCCGTCCCGACCAGCAGCGGCCCCCTCTCCTCGTAGCGCGACAGGAATACCGCGACCCCGTCGGGTTCAGTGCGCACCTGGAGTCGACCGTCGGCCTCGAGCTCGCGTTGGTAGCGCCCGTCGTCGTACTGCATGACGAGCGACTCGTAGAGCGCCGCTCCGTCGCGATCGCCCCGCTCTTCGGTAGCCAGCAGTCTCTCGTGGTACATCGCGGCGAGCGCGGCTCGACTCGATCGATCGGACGGCTGAATCGCCAGCACCGACTGGTACGCGGCCGTCGTGCGACTGAACGCGTCGCGCGCCTCCTGCGCCGCGCTCTCGACCCGCGCCGACAGCTCCCAGAGCGGCTCCTTCCTGGTTTCGGCATCGTCGGGTGCCAGCTCCTCACGCAGGCGACTCTCTTCGGCCCGCAGGCGCTCGACGTGCTCCGCCGCGCTGCGCTGCTCCGCGTGCAGCCCGTCAGCCACCGCGCGCAATCGGTCCGCCTCGGCCGCACGGCGCTCCTCGTCGTGGATTCCCTCGATGAATCGCTGCAGCTCCTCGTACAGCTCCCTCGCACTCTGGAATCGATCGCCCTTCTCGGGCGCGAGCGCGCGGCGACACGTCGCGTCGAGGGCCGCGGGGATCTCGCGGTCCGGCCCGGCGGCCTCGCGCGGCGGAACGACGTCGCCTCGTCGCGCGCGCCCCAGCGCGACCTGCAGCGAGTCGTCGGTGTACGGCGCCGAGCCGGTGAGCATCTCGTACAGGATCGCGCCGAGCCCGAACACGTCCGTTCGAGCGTCGATCGCGTCGACCTCGCCGCGCGCCTGCTCCGGCGCCATGTACGCCGGGCTGCCGTGGATCCTCCCGGCGATCGTGCCGTCGACGCTGTCGCCGCGCGCGGTCGAGATCGGGTCGTCGTCCCGCGTCGGGCCGCCGTCGTCAGGGCCGCCGTCTTCTGCGCCTCCGCCGCCCGCCTCGATTCCGTCAGGTGATCCGTCGTCGCGATCGCCGAACACCTTCGCGAGCCCCCAGTCGACGACCAGCACTTCGCCGAAGTCCCCCACCATCACGTTCTGCGGCTTCAGATCGCGATGGACAACACCGCGCGCGTTCGCGAAGTCGACGCCCATCGCCGCCTGCTGCAGCATTTGCAGGAGCCGCACGAGCGAGAGCGGCCGCCCGTCCCCGTCGCCCTGGTGGAGCACGTCGCTGAGGTCGCGACCGCGAATCCACCGCATCGTGAAGAAGGGCGCGCCCTCCGGATTGACGCCGAGGTCGTAGACCGGGCCGATGTTCGGATGCTCGAGCTGCGCGGTCGCCTGCGCCTCGCCGAGAAAGCGCGACGCTCGCGAAGTCTCGTCCACCGTGCCGAGCATCACCTTGACGGCGACCCGCCGGCGGAAGTCGCGATCGTACGCGAGCAGCACACGGCCCATGCCGCCACGAGCCAGTTCGCGCTCGACCACGTAGCGGCTCTCGCTCCACCCCGTGGCGCTCGCGGAGTCGAGCGGCACCTCGGCAGGCGGCTCGGGCGCACCTAGCGAGACCTCGGCTTGCACGCCCCGGACCGACAGCGACGCGAGGACGCTGTCGCTTCCAGAGAGCGTCGCGGTGGCGTCAGGCTCCGCGCCCTGGATCATGCGAGCGAAGAACAGACATCGCCGGCGGAGGTCCTCCGGCCACTCGGGGGGCACCTGGACGGCGCCGGTGCGGCAGAACTCCTCGGCGAACCGATCGAACAGCGCGTCGGGGTCGATCTCAGACACCGAGGAACTCCTCGAGCGTCCCGGGGCCGAGCCGCTCCTCGAGCCGCGGCCGCAACCGTTCGAGACCGCGCGCGACGAGCGTCCGGCCACGCTTCGCCGAAGACAGACCGAGCGCCTGCTCGAGCTCACGCCAGCTGTGGCCCTCGAAGACCTTCAGAAGGACCGCCTCCATCTCCTCGGGGTACTCGAGCTGGAGCTCCAGGAGCGCACGGCCAGTCACCTCGTGCACCTCCTCGCGCGACACGATCTGCGACGCGGTCGGGTCGAACGATCGCACCTCGTCGGCCTGGTCGCCGAGCTCGTCGGGTCGCCCCGCACGCTTGAGGCTCTGCTGCCGTCGCCCCGCGTCGACAATGCGGTGCCGAATGAACCGCGACGCCCACGCGTAGAAATCGCGATCGCTGCGGTACTCGAATTCGTCGAGCTTCGACAGCGCCTCGGCCAATCCTTCGAGCACGAAGTCGATGGTCGAGCCGTACGCCCGCCGCACCGTGTGGCTCAGCGTCCCCGAGAAAACTCGCACGAAGCGATCGACACAGCTCGCGAGCGTGTTGAGCGCTTCGCGATCACCGGTGCGGGCCGCCTCGATGAGGGGGCGCAGCGTTTGGGACATGACAGCTTCGACCTCCGTTCGAGATCGTAGCAACCTCCGCGTGGCTGTCCAAGCACGAGAGTCCTGGACTGCGTCCGTTCGCGCAAGGCCACGACGTACACCGTCGAGACTGCTGCACGTGACACTCCACATGGGAACCATCGGGATGCGGCTCGGCAGGAAGCTCTGCTGGGACCCGAAGGCGGAGGCGTTCCTCGGCGACGAGGCGGCGAACAAGATGCGCAGCCGACCGGCGCGCGACGATCGGAAGTAGGTCACTCTGATCCAGCGAGGAAAGGCCCCCGCACGCGATCCAGATTGACGCGACGAAAGTACTCCGTCGGATCACCGATTCCGTCGAGTGTCGCCTCGATCTACTCGGTACGCTTCCCGCCGCGCAGAATCCGGCACCTCGGCAAGGTCCGGATTCCACCGAAGAGCTCCAGGAACTCGCCGACGTCCCGGAAGTTCACGCAGCCTCTCGAGTAGTCGAGCCCCATGCTGTCGATCCCTCAGTGGCGCAAGACGCGGTGCCAGAGTGGCGAACGCGCCGAGACCCGAGTCACCGTTTCCCCAGCCGCACCTCGTACATCCGCTCCCCCACCTCCCGGCACGTCCGCACGATCTCCGGATACGGCCTGTCGCACACGTCGACGAAGCCGATCTGGTAGTTCTCGCCGTCGCCGCGGCCCGTCGTCGCCTGATCCTTGTACTGGAACCAGTGCGTACCGACGATCGACGGATTCCGAAGCGCGCCGAGCACGTAGTCGCGGTAGAGCTCCGCTCGGTGCTCCTGATCGCGTGCGACGCGCAGTCCCGTGTGGAACATGCCGCGGTCAAGCGCTCCGAAGTGGAACTCGCCGATGATCGTCGGCCGATCCTGCGCGCCTTCCGGCAAGCGGTGGTCCGCGACCGAGTACGCGTAGCGGTTGTAGCCGACGACGTCGCAGTACTTCGACGCCGCGCGCGCCGCTCGATCGTTGACCCACGCGAAGCGACAGCCGAGGTAGAGCTGCTGCGGCGCGACCGCCTTGATCTCCTCGCGGATCGTGCGGAAGTACGTCTCGGCGATGCGCGTATAGAACGCCTGCAGGTCTTGCTTGGCGCCGTCGCCTTCCGGATTCTCTTTCGTCTCGAGCAGCGCGTTCCACGAGGCGTGGCCCGTCTTCCACGCTCGATTCAACGCCGCGATCGTCTCGTACTTCTTCTTGAGGTCATCGACGAACGCCTTCTTCACCGGCTGATCCGCCGGGCTCGCCAGCGCCGCGACGGCTAACGAAGTCTCATCGCCCCAGCCGAGCTCGTTGTCGACGAAGTAGCCGAGGCACCACGGATCGCCGGCCGACTTGCCCTTCTCGCCCCCCGCCCTCTTGCGGATGCTCTCGCGGAATCCCGGATCGAAAACATCGGGAAACTGCCCCCAATAGCCCTTCGACCCCTCGATCCTGCGACCGCGCGTCCCGAGCGTCGTCACGTACGGCGTGCGGCGCTGCGCGTAGATCCTGCCGTCCGACCAATTCGCGATCGTGTTGAGGCCCCAGCTCCGCAAGCGGCGGTGCGTGATGTCTGAGAAGGCGCTCTGCCAGTCGTCGCCGTACTTGCGCAACAGGTTGGCGCCGAAAAAGTCGTACGTCGTGTACGGCGAGTGGTCCTTGTAGTACCCGTGCGGCGCCCAGCTGCCGCGGCCGTAGAATCGTGCGTACTTCGACGAGCGATCCGGCAGGTCGCTGTAGTAGTGCTCGCGGTCACGGATCGGCGTCGCAGCACGCGCGTGGACGCAGTCGACGCCGTGCGACCAGAAGAGTCGGCCCTCCGGATCGACGAGCCACCACTTGCCCGCGTGCTTCGCGACGCGGAAGAACCCGGTCGCCTCGAGCTTCGGCCCGCCGGTCCAGCCACCGTACCGATTGCGGCCCGCCGGTCCCGGCACCGCCTGCAGCTCACGCGCCTCGAGTTTCCGCTGCTCCGCGAGGCCGGCGACTGCGTGCGCCTTGCCTGGCCAGTCGCCGTGTGCGTACTGCCCGAGCGCGTCGATCATCGGGAAGAAGTCGGCCGCCTTCATCTTGCGCGGAGGAGCGCGGTGGCCACCCGCGCGCACCGACTCGACCTCGAACGAGTAGTCGCGCGATGGATCCGCAACGAAGAGCAGGAGCTGCGTGATGTTGGACGGATCGAGCTTCGACGCGACCGGCGGATTGCCGCGCATGCCGATGAACTCGATCTCTCCGGCGGCGAAGAGCCGGGGCTTCAACGGGACCGTCACGGTGCCGCGCTCTCCCGGAGCGATCTTGACGTGCCCCGTTACGCAGTTCTTGCGGCCGTCGGCGCCGGGATTGTCGACCCGGCACGCCACGCGAACCTCCTCGTCGCCCGCGTTGCGCAGCGACACGGCGAGCCAGAGCCTCGCCGAAAGGTCCCACGGTTTCCGCGGCGCCTTCAGCGTGATTCCGGGCCACCGGTGACGGTGACCGGTGTCGACACGGAGCACGACGTCGCCGTTGCGCTCGACGCGCGTGACCGTCGCGTCCTTCGTCGCGGCGCTTTTCGGATCGACGTTCTTGCGAAGATCGAGCAGCTCCTGCGGCGCCTGCGCGCGAACGAGCACGGCCGCAAACAGCGAGATCGTGGCTGTCTTCAGGGCGATCAGCGGTCTATTCATAGGTAGAATGATCCTGGCGTGGTTCCGTTCGGAGCCATGGCGCCACGCGCGCTTCGAGGCCGCAGTGATCCCGGTCACAGCACGCGCCCGGGACGTGGTTTCCACTGAATGCCGTTACCGCAGCAATAGCGAGAGGAAAGCCGTGAACTTCACCCGCCTGCTTTGGACGATCACCACCGCGGTGGTCCCCTTCGCGTCGTTCGGTCCGCTTGCAGCCGAGTCGCTCCCGTACCGGTCGCCGTATGACGTCGCGTACACGGACGACGGCAAGGTCCTCGCCGTGTCGGATCGCACCGCGGCCACGTTGACGCTGTTTCACACGGCCGGCAAGAAGGCCCCGCGTGTCGTCACGCTCGAAGGCGAGCCCACGGGCGTCTGCATTCTCGGCCAGCGCGCCTTCGTCGCGGAATACGGCAAGAGCCGCGTCGCCGAGATCGACATCGCCGCGGCCAAGGTGGTCCGACGACTGCCCGCTGGGCTGCGGCCGGTCGGTGTAGCCGTCGCGGCCAAGCGGCGTTTGCTGCTCGCCGCGAACACCGTGACCAACGATGTGTCGCTGATCGACCTCAAGACGGGCAGGGAGACGTCGCGCGTCGGAGTGCCGCGCGAGCCGTTCTTCATCGCGGTCACACCCGACGAATCGACCGCGATCATCGGCAACCTGCTCCCCCTCGGCAGTGCCGCGAACCCTCGGCTCAGTGCCGTGGTCAGCCTCCTCGACCTCGACAAACCGACGTCGACGACCGACGTCAAGCTGCCACCCGGCTCGACGGGAGTGCGTCAGATCGCCGTGTCGCCGGACGGAGCCTGGGCGTACGTCGTCCACACCCTCGGCCGCTTCAACGTCCCGTCGACGCAGCTCGACCGCGGCTGGGTCAACACGAACGCGCTCAGCCTCATCTCCCTGAAGGAGAAGAAGCTCGAGGCGACGGTTCTGCTCGACCACCCGTTCGAGGGCGCGGCCGACCCGTGGGGCACCGCATTGTCGGCAGACGGCGCCACGCTGTGGATCTCGCTGCGCGGCGTGCACCGACTCGCGCGCATCGACCTCGCTGGCCTGCACCGGCTACTCGGTGGCGATGTCCCGGATTCCCTCGCGGGCAAGGGCTCATACGGCGGTAGCTACCGCAGCGTGTGGGCCGAGATCCAGGCGGATCCATCGCACAAGGACGAGCTGATGAACGACCTCAGCGCGCTCCACGCCGCCGACCTGATCCAGAAGATCGACATCGAGGGCAACGGACCGCGCGGCATCGCGATGGCGCCGAACGGCGAAACGCTGGCGGTCGCGTGCTATTACTCCGGCAGCGTCGCGCTCGTCGACACGAAGAGCGGCAAGACGACGAAGTCGCTCTCGATGGGCAAGAGCCGCGAGCCCGATCTCGAGCGCAAGGGAGAGATCATCTTCCACGACGCGACGATCTGCTTTCAGAAGTGGCTCAGCTGCTCGACGTGCCACCCGGACAACGGCCGGACCGACGGCCTGCGGTGGGACTTGATGAACGACGGCCTCGGCACGCCGCAGCGCACACGCTCGCTCCTGCTGAGCCACAAGATCCGCCCGACGACCGCGCGCGGCGTTCGCGAGGAAGGCATCGAGGACTCGGTGCCGAAGGGCCTGCTGTTCCTTCTCCACGTGCCCGAGAAACCGCTCGTCGACGCCCTCACCGCGTACATCAGCGGCCTGACGCTGGAGCCGAGCCCGAACCTCGAGGACGGCAAGCTCTCCGCGAGCGCCGAGCGCGGCAAGAAGCTCTTCAACAACGGCGCGCGGTGCTCCAAGTGCCACCCCGGCGACCTCGGCACCGATCTCGAAGCGCACGACGTCGGTACGCGGGGCGAGTTCGACCGCGAGGACGACGTGTTCTACACGCCCAAGCTCATCGAGCTCTACCGCTCGGCGCCGTACCTGCACGACGGCCGCGCGGGAACGCTGGAGGACATCTGGAAGAAGTGGGATCCGAAGGGCAAGCACGGCGCGGCCTCGAAGCTGAAGCCGCAGGAGTACGCGGACCTCATCGAGTACCTGAAGTCGCGTTGAAAGAAGCGGGGAAGTCGATGGATCGCCACACGCCTCCCGTCCCCCGACCTGTCGTCCTCCTCGTCGCCACGCTCGCCGCGGTCGCCGGCCTGCCGTTCTTCGGCACGTCGGCGACCGCCGCCGAGCCTCGTCTCCCACCGCTGGCGCCGGACGCGTCCGTTGCCGGCGCGACAGACGCGACGCCGATCGTCTTCGCGGTCCGCCAGCCCGGCAAGGACGGGCATTGGTACGCGAACTTCGGTCACTACGCCGAAAGCACCGAGCGCGTCACGTGGGGTAAGGGCGGCCGCCTCGTCAAGCTCGACCCGAAGACGGGGAAGACTCAAGCCCTGATCGATGACCCTGCCGGTGCCGTCCGCGATCCCCGCGTGAGCTACGACGGCAAGCGCATCCTGTTCTCGTATCGCAAGGGGGAGTCGCGGCACTACAACCTCTGGGAGATCGGCGTCGACGGAAAGGACCTGCAGCAGCTCACCGACGGTCCGTACGACGACATCGAGCCGACCTATCTGCCGGATGGCGGCATCATCTTTTGCTCGAGCCGCGCCGAGCGGTGGGTCAACTGCTGGCTGACCGAGGTGGCGACACTGCACCTCTGTGACGGCGACGGCAGCAACATCCGCGCGATCTCGAGCAACAACGAGCACGACAACACGCCGTTCGTTCTTCCCGACGGACGCGTGCTGCACACGCGTTGGGAGTACGTCGATCGCTCGCAGGTGCACTACCACCACCTGTGGACGGTCAATCCCGACGGCACGATCCCGATGGTGTACTACGGCAATCTGCGGCCGGGCATCACGATGATCGACGCGCGGCCGATTCCCGACACCGATCGCGTCCTGTGCATCTTCTCGCCCGGCCACGGACGGCGGGAGCACGCCGGCGCCGTCGCGATCATCGATCCTGCCGCCGGTCCCGACGATCCCGGCTCCGCCCGCGAAGTCCACCGCAGCAAGAACTTCCGCGATCCGTACCCGGTGACGGCCGAGCGCTTCCTGGTCGCACGAGACACCGAGATTCTCGCGCTGGACGTTCAGGGTAACCTGACGTCGCTCTATCAGCTGCCCGAGGCCGATCGGCGCGCCGGGCTGTGGTGCCACGAGCCGGCCCCCGTTCGCACACGGCCTCGCGAACGCATCATCCCGCGTCGCGATCGCGTGTCGGAGAAGACCGGGAAGCTCGTCCTCGCGAACGTCTACGAGGGCCGCAACATGGGCGGCGTCGAGCCGGGTGAGATCAAGGAGCTGTTGATTCTCGAATCGCTGCCGAAACCGATCAACTTCACCGGCGGCATGGAGCCGCTGAGCTACGGTGGCACGTTCACGCTCGAGCGCATCCTCGGGACGGTCCCGGTCGAGCCGGATGGATCGGCGTACATGGAGATTCCCGCGCTGCGCAGCGTCTTCTTCGTCGCGCTGGACGCCGCCGGCATGTCGGTCAAGCGCATGCAGAGCTTCGTGACCGTGCAGCCCGGTGAGGTGACGAGCTGCGTCGGCTGTCACGAGCAACGCACGAAGACGCCGCTGCCGGCGGAGCGTCTCGAGGCGCTAACGAAACCGCCGAGCAGGATCGCTCCGATCGCCGACGTGCCGGACGTCATGGACTTCCCGCGCGACATCCAGCCGATCCTCGACGCGCACTGCACGTCGTGCCACGGCTACGAAAAGACGCACGCGGGAGGGCCGCATGACGGCGGGGTGATTCTGACCGGCGATCGCGGGCCGATGTACTCGCACTCCTACTTCACGCTCTCGGCGCTGCGACAGGTCGCGGACGGCCGCAACCTGCCGAAGAGCAACTACCCGCCGCGCGGCATCGGCTCGTCGGCGAGCCCGCTGATGGCGAAACTGTCGCCGGAACACTACGACGTCCAGCCGACCGCGCTCGAGCACCGCACGGTGCGATTGTGGATCGACTCTGCCGCGCCGTATCCGGGCACGTACGCGGCCCTCGGGACGGGCATGATCGGCGGCTACGCGGAGAACCGGATCGACCGATCGGACACGCGCGTCGCGAGCATGAAGGAGGCGATGGCCGTCGCCGCGCGTCGCTGCGCCCCCTGCCACAAGGGCAAGCTGCGGCTGCCGCAGAGCCCGTCGGACAATATGGGCATGCCGCCGTGGGCCATCAACTACGGCGATCCGCGCCTGCGCTTCTCGCGGCACATCATCTACAACCTCACTCGCCCGGAGAAGTCGCTGCTACTGCTCGCGCCGCTCGCGGCGAATGCTGGCGGCTACGGCACGTGCCGAAAGGCCGGCGCCCCGGAGGACGACAAGAGCGGCGTCTTCGCGACCACCGACGACGCGGACTACGCCAAGCTGCTCGCGGCGATCCGCGACGTCAAGGCGCGGCTCGACACCATCGGACGGTTCGACATGCCGGACTTCCGCCCCCGCCCGGAGTACATCCGCGAGATGAAGGGCTATGGCGTGCTCCCGGCGGACATCGGCCCGGACGATCCCGTCGACCCGTATGCGACCGATCGCGCCTATTGGAAGTCGCTGTGGTACCAACCGGCTGCTCCGACGACGACCGCGGCCGCGCTCCCGGTCGACAACGGACGCTAGCGCTAGGCCAGGCTAGAGAACGGAAAATCGAACGTGCGGAGACTGGGCATGAGACACGCTGTCGTATGCGTCCTCCTGGGTGGCCTCGTAGCCACGATGACGACGACCTCCGCAGCGGCGGACGTCGCAGCGACCAAGGACGGAGCTGACGGGCGTCTCGTCGACCTGCTCGACGCGCCGCTCCTGTTCGTCAAGCGTCACTCGTATCGCGGCATCCACATCTACGATACGTACTACAAGTGGGGCCCTGGCGGCGGCATCTACGTGCTCGAGAATCCGACGGCGCCACCGTCCGAGCACGAGGTTCGCGCGGTGGTCGACGCGACGACGCTCGGGTCGCCGGGCGCAGGTGTCTACAGCGATCCGGAGCTGTCCTGGGATGCGACGCGGCTCTTGTTCTGCTTCAAGGGCGAGAAGAACGGCAGCACGAGCATCTGGGAGATCGGCATCGACGGTTCCGGGTTGAGGCGTCTGACGGATACGACGCGGTGCCGGTCGACGGCTGGTCGCCACGGCACCCACCACGATGTCGGTCCGGCGTACCTCGCGGACGGCCGCATCACGTTCACCTCCACTCGGCCGCGCGGGCTGGTGCCGTGCGCGAACTCCGGCGTCGACATCCTCCACGTGATGTCGGCGGACGGTGAGGACATCCGGCCGATCTCGATCAATCCGGTCAACGAGTTCGACCCGAGCATCCTGCCCGACGGGCGCGTTCTGTACGGACGTTGGGAGTACGTCGACAAGACGGCGCTGACGCAGCAGAGCCTCTGGGTGATCAGCCCGGACGGCACGACCGAGACCGCCGTCTACGCGAACAACATGGTCCACCCGGAGGCCGTCCTCGATGCGCGTACAGTGCCCGGAGCGCCGCACCTCGTCGCAGGGTCGTTGACGCCGCACAACGCGCCGCCCCGCGGGACGATCGCGATCATCGACATGTACGCCGGCAAGAACAACCCGGCCGCGATCACGAACTTCGAGCACCCGAACAACCCGACGTACGATCGCGGCAACTCGTGCGAGCCGTGGCCGCTGTCGAAGGACGTGATCCTCTTCAGCGGGCGACCGGCCGGAAACAAGTTCAACGTCATCGAGCTCATCGATCGCAGCGGGCGGCGCGAGGTCGTCTTCTCGGATCCGCAGATCTGCTGCCACTCGCCGATGCTCGTCAAGCCGCGCGCGCTGCCGCCGACCCTGTCGTCCGACGTCGACGAGGAGGAGCGGATGGGCCGCTTCTACGTGCAGGACGTCTATCAGGGCCTGGACGGTGTGAAAGAGGGCGAGGTGAAGTGGCTCCGCGTCGCAGAAGAAACTTCACGCGCGAGCGGCACGCACGGCAGCGCGCTCAATCAGACGTTCCTGATCTCGGCCGTGCTCGCGTGGGCGCCGAAGAACTTCCTCGGCGTCGTGCCGGTCGAGGCGGACGGCTCCGCCTACTTCGAGGTGCCGTCGAAGCGCGCGGTCTTCCTGCAAGCGCTCGACGCCGACGGTCGCATGATCCAGAGCATGCGCACGTACGTGCAGGCGTCTCCAGGCGTGACGCGTTCGTGCATCGGCTGTCACGAGCACAAGTACAGCACTCCCGCGGCGACCGGCGAACCGACCATCGCGCTGCAGCGCGATCCGAGTGAGTTGCAGCCTGAGTCGTGGGGTAGCGGGTTCATCGACTACACGTCGATGGTGCAGCCGATCTTCGATCGTCGCTGCGTGCGCTGCCATGGCGGCGAGGAGGGGATCGGCGCGGGACTCGACCTGACCGGCGGCTGGACCCAGTACTTCAACATCAGCTACGAGAACCTCGTCAATCGACGCGACACGCAGGTCACCGCTTCGCTGATCGCCGGAATCGACTGCATGAACGGTACGGCCCGGTGGTCGGCGCAGATCTTCCCACCGCGCTCGCACGGCTCTGGAGCCGCACCGCTCGCGAAGCTGCTCGTCGACGGTCACGACGGATACGTCGAGGATCTGACGCGGGCGGAGCGCGATCTCATCCTCGCGTGGATCGACACGAACGGGCTGTTCCACGGCACGTGGAACTACGCGAAGGGCGGGCACCAGATCGCCTCGTGGCCCGGCATGAAGAAGACCTTGGCCACGGAGATGGAGAAGGCCGGCTGCGGTCGCTGTCACGACACGAAAGCCGGCGATCCGTTCGACAACGACTGGGTCAACCTGCGCCGTCCGGAGCTCAGCCGCATCCTGCGCGCGCCGCTCGCGGCCGGTGCAAAGGGCTTCGGCCTCGGCTCGTGTCGCGGGCAGAAGGTGAACCCGGCGTATCGCCGACTCACGTACCTCGTGGACAATCGGTACTCACACGGCGACCTGCCGGTCGAGACGTTCAAGCGCAAGGTCATCCCGGCCACGGCGGGCGATGGCTCGGCGACGGTGGCGACGTTCGAGTCAACCGACGCTGCGGGATACCAGGCGATGCTCGCGATCATCCGGGCGGAGCGCGAGCGAGCGCTCTCCAAGCCGCGCGTCGACATGCCGGGCGCCGACGTCGTCGCCGGAGAATGCCGCATGTTCCTTCCCCCACCGGTGCCGAAGCAGGCGCCGCCCTTGACCGCCACGCTCGACGAAAAGGGCGGTGTCGATCTGCGCTGGTCGCTGAGCGCCGGAGTCGTCGGCCTCGACTGCGAGGTGCACCGCGGCAGCGAGCCGAACTTCACGCCGGGCGACGCGACGCGCATCGCGTCGACGCTGGCAGGCCGCCACCTCGATCAACCGGCGACCGCAGGAAGGCAGCACTACGCGCTCGTCGTCACCGGAGCCGGAAGGCGCAGCGCGCCGGCACGGGTGTCGATCGACGTGCGCTGATCGAGAACCCGACGCACGCGCCGCTTGGTCCCGCCGTCGATTCCGGCTACAACAGATCGCGACCGAATCGCGACAACCCGGTACCGAAGGGAGCCCCCCATGGAGAAGCGAGTCGTCTCGCGCCGTCGATTCCTCGAACGCGCCGTCACCGGGACCGTTGGCGGAGCCGCCGCTGTCGTCGTCGCCGAGTCGGTCCATGCCGACAGCGCCAAGCCCCCCACCGCGGTCGATCTCGTCCCCCTCGGCAAGACCGGGTTGAAGATCTGCCGTCTCGGCTTCGGAACGGGCAGCTTGGGCGGAAAGGTCCAGCGAGAGCTCGGACAGGAGGGCCTCAACCGCCTCGTCCAGCACGCGTACGATCGCGGCATCCGTTTCTTCGACACGGCGGACTCGTACCGCATACAGAAGATGGTCGGCCAGGCGATCCGCAAGCTGCCGCGCGAGAAGCTGTGGATCCAGTCGAAGATGCGCTGGGCGGAGAAACACCTCGAGAAGAGCCCGCAGCACACGCTGGAACGCTTCCTGACCGAATTGCGAGTCGACTACATCGACAGCTTGCTGATCCACTGTACCGTCACGCCGGACTGGCCCGAGAAGCTGAAGCGCATGCGCGACGCGTTCTCCGAGATGAAGGAGAAGAAGCTCATCCGCGTGCACGGCACATCGTGCCACGGGTTGCCGGGGTTGCGCGCGTCGGGTCGCTGCGATTGGGTCGACGTGCAATTGGCGCGCGTCAATCCGCAAGGGCATCACGTCGACGGCGACGAAGGCAAGTGGGCCGAGCCCGGCAAGCCCGAGGAGGCCTTCCGCGAGCTACGCGCCATGAAGAAAAAAGGCCGGGGCATCATCGGCATGAAGCTGATCGGCAACGGCGACTTCCGCGATCCGAAGCAACGCGAACGCTCGATCCGCTTCGCGATGACGTGCGGCTTCCTCGACGCGGTCGTCATCGGCTTCGCGTCACCCGCCGAGGTCGACGAGGCGATCGAGAGGATGAATCAAGCGCTGGCGGCCCGTCGATAGTGGTCCGTTGTCCGATCTTGCGCCGCATACGACGCAAGATCGGAGCACTCGCGCTCAGCGCGTGAGGTCCTGCCCGCGCTCGTGGAACGGATACGGCGGCTCCGGACCGCCACGGAAGAGCCACGCGAGCAGATAGACCGTGTCGGCGACGTCGATGCGGCTGTCGTCGTTGACATCCCCCGCGACCATCGAATCCAACGTCGCATCGCCGTTGAACAGGTAGCGGACGATGGTCACCGGGTCCGAGAGATCGATCTCGCCGTCGCCGTTGACCTCGCCGCGAACAAACAGGATCTGATCGCGACTCATCTCGTCGTTGAACCCGTTCGGCAAGCTGCTCGGCAGCCAGCCGTCCGACGCGCCGAGATCTCGGAGCTCCTGCGAGTACGTCAGGTCGTCCTTGTCGAGCTCGAACATCGGCGTCGCCGAGTCGGGCGTCCCGTTGACGAAGCCCTCGTCGTACAGGCCGTCCTCGAGGAACGCGATCAGCGCGTCGATGTCGTCCTCCGACAGGCCGAGTCCCGGCTGTGACGCGCCGCGCGGCTGCGTGAACAGGCTCGGCATATTGCCAGCCGCTTCCGCCGCTGGATTGGAGGCCACACCGGCGTTGAAGTACTCGACGACGTCGCGCAGCGTAGCGGCCTCACCGCTGTGGAAGAACGGCGCGGCGTCCTTCATCTGACGCAGCGTCGGAGACTTGAACTCGTACAGATCGTCCGGACTGCCGGTGACGCCCCAGCGGCCGAAGTCGTGGTGGTCGGGATTGCCGAGGGTCTCGCGGGCGAGATCGTGCAGCGGGTGCTCTTGAAGCCCGAGGTTCGCGAAGTTCTCCTCGACGTCGATGCCGGCCTCGTCGCCGACTTGCTTGTTGAGTGCCGGACCGCTGTGGCATGCGATGCAATTCGCGCCGCCGAGCCCGGGAGGCGTGGCGAACAGCCAAGCGCCACGGAGCTGCTGCGGCGTCATGGCGTCGTCGTCACCGGCCAGAAAGCGGTCCCACGGCGTATCGCGCGTGATCACGGTGCGGAGGAACGCGGCGATGGCGCGGAACTGCGTGTCGACGCTGATCAAGTCGCCGAGATCGCCGGACGTTTGTGCCGCGGCGTGCTCATCGGGAAACGCGCGCTCGAAGAGTCGCACGTACACGGGATTCGCCTGCAGGTGCGACGTGTCGGGATTCGCCATGCGGTGCGCCTCCGACGCCTTGCGGACGATATCCTCCTGCGCCGGATACTCCTCGGGATTCGGCTCGCCGGCCTCGCCGGCCCAGAGCAGACGGTTGTTGAACGCGAAGCCGATGACGGACGGCGATACGCGAGGCGGGGAGTCGATCGAATCGAAGCGCCCGCTCTCGACAACGTCGCCCGCCTCGTCGACCATCTCCATCGGCGTCGGCAGTATGTCGACGAGGCCCTCGCGCACCTGCCGCGTGATGGTCATGTGCCCGCGCGTATCCATTTCGTGCCGCCCCTCGCCGCCAACGCCGACCGCGATGACGGCGGCCGCCTTCGACGCGGCCTCTCCGAGGTGACACGAACCGCACGAGGCGGTCTGCGTCGTATCGACCATGCCGCCGAACGCCGTATCGATATGCGTGCTGCGGATCGGATCGAAGAACAGGAAGCGACCCAGATAGGCCTTCTCCGGCGTCACCGCGAAACGGGGATCGATCTCGCCGGACGGAAGTCGCGGCTGTGGGAAATCCGCGACGTTCTCCGGCACCTGCAGGACGGAGAGATCGCCGACCCGCCGCTCGAGCATCGCGCGCACATCCGCCGCGTCCTGACAGCGAACGGCGCTACCTGCTGCTAGCAACCAGCCCATGCACAGGAATACCACCCCTCGAGGCATGCTCGTCGACATGAGCCTCAGACCTCCTCGTTGACCATGCTGTCTCCCCTTCGATCGGTACATGTTCGCGCATACGGGGAGACACGCGGTTCGACCCAAAGAAGAAACTCGGCGAACCCTCCCGAGATCTCGGTTCGAGGCTAACGCTCCCGCCTCGAGACTGCAACCCCTCGCGCGGTCGAAAGGGGGCCAAGATCTTGCGTACAACGCGTCTCTTGGGGAAGATGCCTGTGGTAACCAGGCTTGGAAATGGTGGGTCGCATTCGGGCTTCAGGGTGCCCCCCTGAGAACCTCTTGTCCGTGGCTCCCGTCGTGTGGGCATCCGTCATCTTGGTTCCGGGCGGCCCCGACCCCGTCCCGAGAATAACCTGAGAGGCTGGCCATGAGCGGGTACTCGGACGATGTCGTTCAGACGTCGAGCATTCGACGTTCGTTCGTTCACAGCGAGGCTCTTGTCGTGTGGGCTCTCGCGATGCTGCTCGCGACGCCTGAGGTGAACGCCCGCGAGTTCGCGATCATCGTCGACGACCCGGGGCGAGTTTACTCTCTCGAGTCGAACGGCGATGGCACGTTCGGCCCGTTGGTCCTGGTCGACGAGCCGCCGGGCTTCTTGGTCCCGAAGTCGAAGTCGTAGTAGCAC
>CAYMRB010000083.1:0-27035 GCA_964392615.1 uncultured Planctomycetia bacterium
GAGTTCTGGCAACGAAGAGCTCGGGCGAAACGGCCGCTTCTGCGCCGGATTGCCTCCTTCGACGGATGACTAGACGAGGGGAGAATCCCGCCGTGGCATCGAGAAAGCGTCGCAAGAAACACGTCCCGCCGCTCTTGGTCTTCACGTTCGCGGCGGGCGCGATGACGGCGGTGATCACGATCCTGCTGCGGTTCCAGGCCGACCTGCACTGGATTCCGTCGTATCTGCTGGGCATCAACGCGGCGACGTTCGCGTTCTACGGCTACGACAAGCTGATCTCCGGCCGCAAGCTGCTGCGCGTCCCGGAGCAAGCCCTGCACCTCTTCGCGTTCCTCGGCGGCACGCCTTGCGCACTGCTCGCCCAGTATCTGTTTCGCCACAAGACGGTGAAGAGGTCGTTCCGCACCGTATTCTGGCTGCTGACGGTCGTGCAGCTCGCGGCCCTCGGCTGGGCGCTGTGGTACTTCTACTGGCGCCACTGAGGCGCGCTGCCTCGGCTGGCCGGTGCCTCGCGAGCGGACGCCGGTTCAGTAGCACTCGCGGCCCTCGTCGCGAGAGGTGCCGCAACCGTACTCGCCGCGCAGGCGTGTGAACTCGGCCAGGACCTCTCTCTGCGCGCCCGCCGCCAGATAGTCGCGGCTGCCGTAGAGCCGATCGTACAGCGGCACGAGCGCGGGGAACTCGTCGCGAAGCCAGGGCAGAAAACAGGCGCGGGTGGCTGGCCGCAGGAAGAGCGCGTTCGGAAGGACATCGCGCGCGCCCGCTTCGAGCGCGGCGACGAACAGAGGGCGCAGCGCGCTCTCGCTGTCGTTGATGCCCGGCAGGATCGGCATGCAGAAAACGCTCGTTCGCAGACCGGCCGCGCTGAGCGCTCGAAGCGTCCGGAGCCTGGCGGCGGGATCTGGCGCGTTCCTCTCCAGCCGACGCGAGAGCCGCGCGTCGACCGTCGTCAGGGTGACGTGCACGGTCAGGCGGTGGCGGCGATCGACCTCCTGAAGAAGCCCGAGGTCGTGAACGACGAGCGGGGACTTCGTCGTGATCGAGAGCTCGAGCCCGTCGATCTCGCACAGTACTCGAAGCAGCGACCGCGTGACGCGGTATCGCGTCTCTGCCGGCTGGTACGGATCGGTCGCCGTGCCGATCGCGATCGGCTCCGCCGCCAACGACGCCCGCTTCAGCCGCCGCCGCAAGGCGGCCGGGGCGCCTCGCTTGACGAAGATCCGCGTCTCGAAGTCCCTCCACCGTTCCAAGTCGAGATAGGCGTGCGTGTACCGCGCGTAGCAGTACGAGCAGGCGAACTCGCAGCCCCTGTAGGGATTGATCGTCCAGACGAACGGCAGACGCGGATTCGTGCACCGATTGAGAATCTCGCGAATCGCGAGCTCACGGTACTCGATCGGGTCGAGGTGGCGGCCGCTGCGAGACCGCAGCGCGTCGGCGTGCGGATCCGGCCTCCCGAACGGCGGCGGATCATCGAAGAACGTCAGCTGACGAGGAATCGACATGGCCTTCCTCCCGGACGAACCTTGGGGTCCCTCCGGAGTCGGCCTCCTCGGACGACGGCGAACCGGCGCGGGCATGATCGCCTCCGAGAGGTTCGGAAGCAAGCCAGCGGTCGACGGATCTCCGCTCGGAAGCCCCGGTCAGGGCGTCGCGCCGAACGGCGAGACCACATAGCCGTTCGCGTCGAACTCCATCGGGCGAGGCGGACCGACGATCTCGACGCGGTCGTCGCCCTCGACCAGCGGCAGACAGGCTTCCGACAGCCACACGTTCTCGAGCGCCAGCGTGTCTCGTACGTGGACGAGCCGTGGCCCGCTCGCGCGGCGCCGGACCGTGCGCAGGCCGGCGACGAGCGCCTCGCGGTCGTTCTCCAACACGACGGGCGACCGGGCGCCGGCCGGAGCGTTCGCCGTGATGCCGTTGAGAGACGTGATCGCGTGGTCGACCTTGTCGTAGAACCGCCGCGTCGCGTACTCGACCATGCCCATCCCGATACCGTTGCCGTCGCTCTCGTCGCTCAGGTCGCTGACGACGATTCGCGTGATGCTCGGCTGCCCTGGCTGCCACGGAACGCCCGGCACATAGCCCTGCGTGTGGCGACCGATGATGTTCGTGTCCATCCCCGCGCCGGAGATGTTCTTGCCGAGACGCTCGCAGAACAGCACGTCGATCTCGTCGATCGGCAACCGCCCCGTCAACGAGAACGCCTCGCGGAGGAGCTCCTCCTCCGTCGCGAAGAACGCGTCCGCGGCGACGCCCGCGATGCGCGCCGTTTCGTGGTAAGCGTTTTCGAGAATCGCGAGGCCCGCGATCACCTTGCCGGTGTCGAGGATCCGTCCGGTCGCGCTGCGGATCGCTGCGCCCAGACCGATGTCGAAGATGTGGTTGTGGTACTCCTGCGCCCCCTCCAGCTTGCCGAGGCCGATGGCACCGATCTTCGCCAAGCCGCTCTCGATCGGCCCCTTGTAGTCCGTGTGCGGCTTGACGCGGTTCATCAGCAGCACCCCATCCGCCTGCCACGCCGTCTCGGCGATGAAGACCTCGACGCCGTCGTCGGTGACGCCGAGGCTACGCGTCTCCATCGCGGCCCGCACGGGAGCGCCGACCGCTTCTTCGGTCACGCCGAAGTGCGCGATCAGATTCGCCTGCCCTTCCGCCGTCGCACCGCCGTGGCTGCCCATCGACGGAATGATGAATGGCTGGGCCCCACGCTCGCGCAGGTACGCGACCGCGGCCCGCGTGATCTCGGCGATGCAGGCGATCCCGCGGCTGCCGACAGTGATGCCGATCTCGGCGCCCGAGCGCAGCGCATCGGGGGCGATCACGCGGTCGAGCTCCGCGCGTACCGCCGGCGCGATATCGCCGACCCGCGGCCTGCTAAAGTGTTGGCGTACCGGGAACGTCCGCGGGATCTCCACCTCGGCCATGGGACCTCTCTACTCCTCGATCAGAACCGGATCGGGCGGCGCCTTCTCGCGCCGGTACCGGTCTCCGATCAGTATCGATCGACGAAACGGTACTGGCCGCCGTTCTCCGCGGCCAACTTCTCCAGCAGCGCCGACTTCTCGCCGAACGCGATCGTGTGGATCGTCACCGCGCGAACGCGGTTCTGCTTGCGAATCTCGGCAAGGATCGCGTCGGGATTCTTGATCCGACCGCGCGTCGGCACGCCGTCCGTCAACAGGTAAATCGTGTCGACCCGCTTGTCCTTGAGTGCGAACTCGAGCGTATCGAAGACGTTCGTGCCGCTGCCGGTGTTGAGGTTCTGCACGTAGTCGACCGCCTTCGAGCGCCCCCGACCGTAGAGGGGCTGCAGCTTCTTCTGCCAGGCCTTGTACGTTGCGTCGAAGCAGATGATGTTGAGGGCCGTATCCGAAGGAAGCTTCTTGAGAAGGCGGGTCAGCTCGCGCTTCAGGACGTCGATCTTCATCGCCTTGCCGTCCTTGACCTTGTCGTCGCCCTTCTTCTTGCGCTTGCGCACTTTCGTCCTGCCGCCGCCCGTCTCGTCCTCGTCCTCCTCGAGGCTGCCCTCCTTCACCGGCACGACTTGGCGCATGCTACTCGATATGTCGACCAGGAATCCGAGGCGCTTCGATGACACCTCGATGCCGAAGTAGCTCAAATCGCGAGCGATCTGCTTCGTCGCGCCTTCCGCCTCGCCGGTCGGGAACTCGAACTCGGCCTTGTTGAAGTCCCACCACTTCGTCCAGTCCTCGGTCACCAGTCCCATGTTCTGGCCTGTGACCGTGGCGAGCGTCTCGAGAACCTTCACCTGGAAGCTCGGGTCTCTGGTCGTCCCCATCGCATCGATCAACGCGGCGACCATCGGCTTGTAGCGCACGCGCCCGATCGCCCGAAGCGCCACATTGCGCACGCTCGAGTCCCGATCCTTGAGGCCGGCGAGAAGCGCATCCATGGCGGCCGTGCTCTTCGGTGCCAGCGCGAGACTCCCCATCGCGACCGCGCGCGTTTCCGGATCCCGACTCTTGGACGCCTTGATCACCGAGGCGATCGCACCTGCCTCACCGGACGCTGCCAGAGCATCGAGAGCCTTGATCTTCGCTTCGAGACCGCCGCGTCCCTTCTCGATGACCTTCGCGATCTTCTCCGCCGTGTCGCCCAGGCCGATCTTCGACAGCGCTTCGATCGCGGCGCTCGACACGTCAGATGATCGATGGCTGACAAGCGTCTCGAGGTCGTCCCGCGCCTCGACGACCTTCAGCTCGCCGATCAGCTCGACGACGACGGCGAGACGTTCGGCGACCGACGCGACGGAAGAGACGCCCTCTTCGGCCAGCCATGTCTTGATCGCTGCGCTCTTCGATTTCCTGTAGGACGACACGATCGCCGCCTGGAGGTCGCGGTCGCCACCGCCGCTCGATTTCCGGCGGCTACTCCCCATCGACCGCAGCAGCGCCTTCAATCCGCCGAGGCTGTCGAGCTTGCCGAACACGCGTGCGAACGAAGCCCGCGCGGACGATGCGAGCTGCGGCCCGACCGCGCGGACGAGATTCTCCTCCGCCGCGTCGAGCTTCCTCTCGGTGCGACGAAGCGCGTCCGCCACAGCCTCCTGCACCGGCTCGGGACGACGCATCAGCCCGCGAAGGAGGTAGTCCACCGCTCGGTCGCTCGAGTGCTTCAGAATCGGCGCTGCCATCGCCGCGCGGATCTCGGGCAAGACCTTCGCGTTGTCGATCTCGGTCGCGAGCCACTTCAGGGAGTCGTCGCTGTCGAGAGCGGCGATCTTCTCGAGAACTGGCCGGACGTGCTTGTCGACCTTGTCGCCGCGGCTCTTCGCCGCACCGCCGACCTTCGTGCAGGCCGCGCGATACTCTCCGACAAGCGAGCTGAGGCCGTCAGCGCGAACGACCGCCGGCGCGCACAGCGCGAGAAGGACCGCGACACAAGAGGCTATGGAACCACTCTTCGGCATGACGGCGCTCCACGTTTCTTACGGGATTCGATCTCGATCAGCGTCGACGAACGGGCGGAGCAGACTTCGCCGCGCGGCGGTTTCTCCTGCTCCACCGACATCGACGTGTTCCGCGGACGTTTTATTGTAGTCCGACCCGCGGAAGCCGGGAACGGCGAATCGACGGATTCGACGAGCGAACGTCGTCGTCAATGGCTCGCTTCGGCTGAGATCGTCGCGATTTCGACGCGGTTGCGACCGTTGCGTTTCGCCGCGTACAGGGCTTGATCGGAGAGCTTGAGAAGGTGTTCCGGGCTCTCCGGCGCGGCCGGTCCCGTGCTGGCGACTCCGAGACTCACGGTGACCTGACCGACCCCGTGCGGCATCGAGCTCACCTGCACGCGAGCCCGAATGCGCTCGGCGACCTTCATGGCGCCGTCCTGCGTCGTCGGGGAGGTGACGACGATGAACTCCTCGCCACCGAACCGCGCCGCGACATCGACGTCGCGGACGCTCGTCTCGATCGCGCGCGACACGCGACGCAGCACCTCGTCACCGATGTCGTGACCGAAGCGGTCGTTGACCGCTTTGAAGTGGTCGATGTCGATGCTGACGACCGCGAAGTGGTTACCGGACGCGATGAACGATTCCCAGCGGGCGCGCAGGACCTCTTCGATGTGCCTGCGGTTCGCCAGGCCCGTGAGGTGATCGTTCGACAGGAGCGCACGGAGCTTGCCAGCCAATGCGCGCTCACGCTGCATCTCCGTCTCGAGGTCCTCGATGAGAACGGACATCTGCGAGACGAGCTCGAGCTGGTGGCTCTGGTCCTGTCCGAAGAGCATCCAGCCGCTATCGACGCGTCGGAACGAATAGGACACGGCCCGCGAGCCGCTGCGCACGGGGTGGAGCAGCTCGATGTCTTCGGACTCGAGCTCTCCGGACCGCTCCCGGGTGCGGAGGTCGATCGCCGTCGCCGTCGACACGTACTCGAGGAAGCTGTCCAACGGATCGGGTGCTTCCGCCAGCACGTGCGTCTGAAAGGACTGGCTGGCCGCGACGATGTTCTACTCCTCGTCGAGGATCAGCCAGTACAGCGAGGTTCGAGTCCCTTCGAGGTGTCGAATCACCGTCTGCCAGCAGGCCGACGGGATCGAGCTCGAAAGCCCCGAGGGAGCGCACGAGGTTTGCCTAGACTCGCTCTCGCAGTCGCACGCCGCTTCACAAGACGCCATCACCAATACTCGTGCTAGCTACTCGCTGATCTCGAACAGGTAGCCGGACGGATCCTTGACGAGAAAGAACCGTTCCCCCGAGCTCGCGAGATCAGCGTCAAGAATCTCGACACCGGTCCGTACCGCGTTGTCGTGGTATCGGTCAAACTCTCGCACTCGGAGCACGAAAACCGCGCCCCAACCGAGCGCGGCCGGCGGCGGGCCGAGCCGATAAGGGTCGCCTGCCGCCTGGCGGTCGTGCCCGTGAATGGCGATGCGTACGGCTTGCTGCCCGGCGGCCCCGGCAGCGGGCAGCTCGAACTCGGCATACCCCCGCGCCCGACGGCTCGTCCGCACGGGCTCGACGTTCAACAAGCGCCGGAAGAACTCGACGGTCCTCGCCGGATCCCGCGCCGCGAGACAGATCGCCGCGACGCCCGGACGTTCGAGCGGACGGCTGAAGGAGTTCGCCTGCAGACGGCCGAGAATCTCGGTCTGAGTGCTCTGGATGCGCCGAAGGTCGGTGAACCACTCGGTCTCGCCGACATACTCGCCTCGCACGCCGTCGTCGGGCGCCTGCAAAATCGCCTTCGACAGGTTGAGGAAGCTCTGCAACTCGCGACGGACGAGCGGGTCGTTCCAGATCTCCCGGAGAAACAGGAGCGAGTCGTCCATCTCTCTCCAGAGTCGGCCGTATCGCGTTACGTAGTCGGCGGCGGCTTGCGGCTCGCTGCCGGCCGAGCGATACCAAATCGGCTGCGGATAGAAGTCCTCGCCGATCAGCGTCGGCGCGATGTAGAGATTCTCGAAGAACCCGGCCCGCAGGCACGTCACCGACTGCTCGACCTCGCCGCGCCGAAACGACTCCAACGCCGAGTTGAAGAGCTCGGCGGCGTTCGGTCCGCGTCCTGCGGCACGACGGGAGCCATCGCCGGCACCGCGCCCGGCGGTGCGATCCGCGCCAGCGTCGGCGCTCGTGTTCTCAGCGGCCATCGCCGACTCCCGCGACGAACTCCAGCCGCGAATAATCCGGATTGAGATCGCCGGACGTCGGAATAGAACCAGCGCCGTGCCGCAGACAGCCGGTTTCGCGGCTGCTGATTTCCACCACCATCGTTTCGTCCAGCACCTTCACCCTCCCGTCCGGCACGCAGTCGGTTCCGGTCGAGAACACCTCCGCCGGCGTCAGGCGCAGGTGGCTCGCAGCCCAGCCGATGAGCGCGCCGATCGGACTATTGATGCGTTGCGAGTTCGTCGAGCGCTCGAACAGCACCTCGCGTCCGGCGCCACCTGCCGGCCCGAGGATGCGAGTCGAGATATCGATCGACGGGTTGACTTGCTCCGTGGAAAGCCAGATCAGCGGCCCGAGCACCAGCGACGCGGTGAAGTGTTTCGCCTGGTAGAGGTAGAGAAGCGTCTCGTTCTCGATGCGGTTGGCGCTCACATCGTCTGCGAGAGTGTAGCCGAAGATCTCGCCGTCCGAGTGGACACACGCCGCGAGCTCCGGCTCGATACCGCAGCTGACGGTCACGCGCTCGCAGGCGTTCCCCTCCATGTCGCTCGAGTTCGTCAGATCGCTGCGCAGCCCCATGCGACCGCCGGGACCGACGAAATGCTCCGGCGCGGTCGCCTTGAGGAAGAGCTCCGGCCGCTCGTCGCGCTCCTTCACCGACTGGTACACGAACGCGTAGTCGCCCCTCCGCCCCTCGACCTGGCGCTCGAGCGCCGAGTTCAGATACGTGACGCCGAAGGCCTGCGCACGTCGTGGGATCACCGGTGCGACGAGATGGTCGACGCCGACAGCCGGCGTCGTCGAGAGCGCGGCAAGGTCTACCGCGATCGCGCCCTCGGCGCTGGCTGGATCGAACCGGCCGGCCCAATCGCCGACGCGAGCGCCGATCGACTCGAGCGACTCGACGAGCTCGACGACCGGGAGCGGAAGAGCCGCGTACGTCCACGCTACCGCATCCCACGTCGCCAGGGCCGCGGTATCCTGCATCGCCGCACGGAAGCTCCTGCGACGCTGCGGCAACGCGAGCCCGCCCGCGAGAAGGGAAGTCGCGTCGGAAACGTCGTACGCCGTTCCGGTCGGCCCCCCCTCGCCGTCGAGCTCCAAGCCGGCGCACGCGAGAAGACGCACCTCGCTGTGACGCGCCGACCAGTACTGGCCGATGTGAGTGACGAAACCCATGGTCCTTGTCTCCGTAGGAGCAACATTGTATAGAGCGGAGCTGCGGCGACGCCCGAAATCTTCAGGACGCCACGACGACAGGCCGGAATGCGCAGGAACGAGCCGAAGGAGAGTGACGGTTCGCCGTTCGAAGCGGACCTCGCGGACCGCGTCGTCGGGTGGTACCGCGACACTCGACGCGATCTGCCGTGGCGGAGCGCGCCGTCGGCATATCACGTCTGGCTGTCGGAGGTCATGCTCCAGCAGACGCGTGTCGAGACGGTCGTGCCGTACTACCACCGGTTCCTCGACCGCTTTCCGACGCTCGAAGCGCTGGCGGAGGCGGACGAGGACAGCGTGCTGGCGCTCTGGTCGGGCCTCGGCTATTACCGCCGCGCCCGCGCGCTGCTGGCCGGCGCCCGCGTGATCGCGCGCGACCACGACGCTGTCTTCCCGGACGATAAGGACGCCGCGCTGGCGATCCCCGGCGTCGGACCGTATACCGCCGCGGCCGTCCTCAGCATCGCCTACGGACAACCGCTGCCCGTGCTCGATGGCAACGTCGAACGCGTCGTGACACGGGTGCGGCGCATCGGCTCGAACCCGCGCCAGGCTGCGGTCAAGAGACGCCTGCACGAGATCCTCGCCTCGTGGCTGCCGCCGGCCGACGCCGGAGACTTCAACCAGGCGATGATGGAGCTCGGCGCCACGATCTGCACGCCGACGTCGCCGGACTGCGCGCGTTGCCCGATCGCTGTCCGGTGCGCCGCGCGCGAGCGGAATGACGCGACGAGCTACCCCCGCCTTCCGAAGCGGCGGCCGACCGTCGCCGTCGATTTGGCGGTCGGCATCCTACGCCAAGACGGTAGGTACCTCCTCGAACGTCACCGCGACGCGACCTTCCTCGAAGGCCTGTGGCTCTTTCCGACGCGTGAAGTTTCGACACCACCGGACAGCGGAGATTCCGGCCCTCCGCTGGCAGCGTCCCTGTCGCGCAGGCTCGGCGCCGCTGTCGTCGAATCCCGCGAGCTGGCCCCCGTGCAACACGCGATCACGTATCGCCGCATCACGCTGCACCCGCGAATCCTCACGGCACCTCGCATCAGCCTGCGGGGAAGGAGGGGCCTCCGTTGGGCGCGATTGGAGGATTTCGGCAACACCGTCGCCGTGTCATCGATCTGCCTCAAGCTCGCTGCGCGACTCGACGACTGATTCTCTCAGCGGGCCGCGAGAAGCTCGTACACGCGGCGCAGCGTGGTGGCGAGCTTGACCGGGTGGATCGGCTTGGCGAGATAGAGGTCCATGCCGGCGTCGAGGCACGCTTGTCGATCCCCGTGCATCGCGTTCGCGGTCAGCGCGACGATCGGTATGTGCCTGTCGCTCCCATCCTCTCGCGAGCGGATCTCGCACGCCGCTGCGATGCCATCCAATTCGGGCATGTGCATGTCCATGAGGACGAGATCGAACTGGCTGCGATCGAGGGCGTCGACCGCCTCTCTCCCGTTCGCCGCGACGTGCACCGAATGCCCGAGGCGCTCGAGCAGTCCGACAGCGACCCTCTGATTCACCGGGTTGTCTTCCGCGAGCAGCACGGCCAACGGCCGGTCGGTTTCGGGCGCGGCCCCCACTCCGCCGTGCAGCTCGCCGTCCTTCTGCAGAAGCGTCTCGAGGATCACTTCGCGCAGCTCGTTCTGGTTGACCGGCTTGCGCACACGAGCGGTAATCCCGAGCTCGCGGCAGCGCGCGACGTGACTCGAGAGCTCGGTCGACGTCAGCAGGACGATCGGAGTCCCCCGCAGCTTCGGCTCTTCCGCGATGCGCCGCGCGACCGCGAGGCCGGCCTCGTCGGGCAACTGATCGTCCAGGACGACGAGGTCGAACGGACGCGCCTGCTCCACCGCCCGCTCCAGGACCTCGTATGCCGCCGACGCGCTACCGACTGACGTGGGTGTCATCTTCCAGCGCGTCAACGTCTCGTCGAGAACTCGCAGGTTGGTGTCGTTGTCGTCGACGATCAACACGGGAAGCCCCTTGAGAGAACGCGGCAGAAGGGTGCGTCGCTTCACCTGTCCCGGATTGCACAGCTCGAACTCCGCGCTGAATCGGAACGTGCTGCCGCGGTCGACCTCGCTTTCGACCTCCAGCTCGCCGCCCATCATCGCCACGAGACGGGAGGAGATCGACAGCCCGAGGCCCGTGCCGCCGTAGTCGCGCGTCGTCGAGACGTCCGCCTGTGCGAACGCGTCGAAGATCACCGCCAGCCTGTCGGCCGGAATGCCCACTCCGGTATCGCGCACCGCGAACTCGATCAGCATGTGCTCGCCCGAGCGCTCGACGAGCCTGGCTTCGAGAACGACCTCTCCGGTGTTCGTGAACTTCACCGCGTTGCCGAGCAGATTGACGAGGACCTGCCGCAAACGACCGGAGTCGCCCCGCATCTCATCGACGATCTTGGACGCGCAGTCGACGACCAGTTCGAGCCCCTTCGCATGAGCCTGAACGGCAAACGTCTTGACGGTCGACGCGAGACACCCGCGAAGGCTGAACGGAGCCGTTTCGAGCTCGAGCTTGCCCGCTTCGATCTTCGAGAAGTCGAGGATATCGTTGATCAAGCTGAGCAGCGAATCCGCCGAGCTGCGGACGACCTCGAGACACTCGCGCTGCTCGGAAGTCATCTCGGTATCGAGCGCGAGCTCCGTCATGCCGATCACGCCGTTCATCGGCGTCCGGATCTCGTGGCTCATGCTGGCCAAGAACTCGCTCTTGGCCCGACTCGCCGCCTCCGACGCGTCCTTGGCGTTCTGCAGGTCTCGCGTCCGCGCCTCGACCTCTCTCTCGAGCGTCTCGCGTTGCTGTCGGAGCTCGGCGTCGCGATCCTGTAGCTGACCGAGCATACCGTTAAAGCAGCGAACGAGACCTCCGACCTCGTCGTCTCCCGCATCCGCCACACGGATCGAAAAGTCGCTGTCTCGGGCGATCCGCGTCGCGGCCCGAGAGAGCTCGATGATCGGGTCCGAGACGAAGCCGCGCAGCCACGCCGCGACCCCGAGCCCGATCGGCACCGCGAGCGTGACGGCGGCGAGCGCGACCAGCGCGCTCCGCGCGAGCGTCGGTGTCGGATCGAATGTCGGTGCGACGTGATCGCAGAGGATGAACACGAGCGATGCGGCGAGCAACGACGAACCGCTCGCGGCCATGATGATGACCGTCAGCTTCGCCTTGATCGACAGGCGATTCAGACCAGTGAGTCGAGCGAATTTCGTCCGCATGAAACGCTTCTCACGACGTAGACAGGCCGGTAACCGGGACTCACTCCGGATACCTTGCTCGCTTTGTCTTCGGCTGAATCGCTCGTCGAAGCCGCGCAGAAAAGATCCGGGGCACCCGTCGAATGGCAGGTTCCGAGAACGGCTCGCTACCGATCCGTGCCCGGCTCCTGTGTCGCGACCACGCTCCTCAATGCGTCGAAGAGCCGGCGCGGATCGATCGGCTTCGACACGTACGCGTCCATCCCGGCACTGAGACACCGCTCGCGGTCAGCCGTCGTCGCGTTCGCCGTGAGCGCGACGATCGGAACGTGACCGCCGGACTCCTTCTCGCGTTCACGGATCCACTGGGACGCCTCGACGCCGCTCATCTCGGGCATCTGCATGTCCATCAGGACGGCGTCAAAACGACCGTTCTCGAGCGCCGCGACGGCTTCCAGACCGTCGGAGACGACGACGATCGTGTGACCCCGCCGCTCGAGCATTCCGACAGCGACGCGTTGGTTGACCGGATTGTCCTCGGCGAGCAATACGTTCAGAGGCGGCATGTCCGCCACGGGCTCGGAACGCGAATCCTGCCGGAGCACGCGCCGTGAGCCGGACGCGCCACCCTCGGCGCTCGCGCCGCCTCCGCCTTCGACGACGTCGAATGCCGCGGTGAAGGAAAACGTGCTTCCCTGGCCGTACTCGCTCTCGACCCAGATGCGCCCGCCCATCATGTCGACAAGGCTCGACGTGATGGCCAGTCCGAGCCCGGTACCGCCGAACCGTCGTGTCGTCGACATGTCGACCTGCGAGAACGACTCGAAGACGGTGTCGAGTCGCGAGGGGGGGATCCCGATCCCGGTGTCGCTGACCGAGAAGTGACACGTCACGACGCCGTCGCTGAGGGAGTCGACCTCGACGCGCATGACGACGCGGCCTTCATGCGTGAACTTGACCGCGTTGCCGATCAGGTTGACGACGATCTGGCGCAGTCGACCGGAATCGCCTCGCAGCCTCTCCGGCACCGCGTCCGCGACCTCGTGGGTCAACTCGATGCCCCGCGACTGCGCTTGCACGCGCAGGGCTTTGACGATCCGGCTCAGGCACTCTCGAAGTGCGAACTCGCGAATCTCCAGGTCGAGCTTGCCGGCTTCGATCTTCGAGAAGTCCAGGACGTCGTTGATGATATCCAGCAACGAATTAGCGGACTCCTTGACGATCTCGAGACACTCGCGCTGGTCGTCCGAGAGGTCCGTGGCGAGGGTGAGGTCCGTCATCCCGATGACGCCGTTCATCGGCGTGCGGATCTCGTGACTCATGTTCGCCAGGAAGTCGCTCTTGGCGTCACTGGCGGCCTCGGCGGCCTCCTTCGCGCTACGCAGCTCTCTGGTGCGGGCAAGGACCTGAGCCTCCAGAGTGTCGCGGTGCATCTCGAGCTCGTGATCCCGCGCCTGAATGGCGGCCATCATGTTGTTGAAGCACTCGAACAGGACGCCGACCTCATCGCGACGGCGGCGGGGCAGACGAACCGAGAAGTCCTTCTCGTCCGTCACCGACTGCGCGGTGCCCGTCAATTGGAGAACGGGATCGGTGATGATGCGTCGCAATCGAGAGGCGAGGAGGTATGCGGCCCCGAGCGTCGCAAGCTGGACGAGCATCCCGAACGTCACGAGCTCCACCATCGCGGCCCGGACCTCGACGAGACTCGCCTGAATGTGAATCGTGCCGATCCGCTTGCCTTGAAACTGGATGCCGCGGAAGACGTCGAGTCGGTCGGCGAGGAAATGCTCGCCGTCGGATCCCGGTCGCTCGTAGATCGAACGCTGCGTAGCGCGCGAGCTCGTATAGAGTGCGAAGGGTGTGCCCTGTTCGTCGTAGACCGTCGCACCGACGATCGCCCCGTCGGCGGCGAGCGCGGACAGAGTTTCCTCCGCCGACCCCGCGTCGCCGAAAACGAGCGAGCTCGTGCAGTTGGACGAGACCGCTTCCGCGAGCGTCGAGACGCGAACGGCCAAGTCGCGGCGCACGACGAAGTAGCCCGTCGCGAGTACCGCGGCGCCGGCCAGTGCCAGCGCAACGCCGCAGGTCGCCATGATGATCAGCGTCAGCTTGCGGTTGATCGAGACGTGGCGCAGAACGCTCAAGTGCAGGGCTTCCTCAACGATTCGCGGACAACGTGTTCCCCTCGGAGCCCGCGCGGCACGCACGATCCCCCAAGACAGCAATCGACCGTTTCGCTGCGCGGGATTAGCCGGAGACGAGCACTGCGCTCGCGGCTCACCGTCGAGTTCCGCTATTCGTCGTCGCGGCGTGGAAGCGGACGCTTCACGCCGTCTTCTCGGTCCGTCTCGACCGGGATCTTGATCACGCCGAAGCCGGTGACGAAGTCGACCTTCGGGTCGGCGAGGTCACCGCGCACTCGAACGCGGGCGAGAGCATCCTTCAGAAGGCTGACGAGCTGATCCCAAAGCGGGATCGACGCGTCGACGACCTGGGGCTTGAGGACGAGATCCAGGTTGCCGCGGAAGTCCAGCGTCCCGTCGCCCACGAGAGTCATCGCGGGGCTCTTGATCTCCAGCCGACTGGCGCGGAAGACCCCATCACCGATGGTGTATGGCAAGACGACATCGCTGAAGTAGTTCCGCGCGCCGGCTTGCTGGAAGTCCAGCTTCAGGATGTTCAGTACGCGCAGGAAGAGCGGCAACTCGACGAGTTGCGCCTTGCGGATCACTCCGACGCCGTTGCCCCGAACGGTCTTGATGTCGCCGATCAGACCGCGAAAGCGGACGTTGCCCTCGGCCTCTCCCGTCACCTGCCGGCCATCGACACCGAAGATGTCCTTTGCCGCCTGCGACAGCTGTAGCCCCCGCGCCACGAAGTCGCCGGCGACATCGCCGATCGATCCGGTGTCGGCGTACAGGAACCCGTCGACCTGCCCGCCGTACACGTCGTTCGAGTGCACGCTCATCTGGAACGTGTCGCGAACGTCCCGCTCGTTCAGGCGACTCAGGAACTCCGGCGGAATCGCATACTTCCGCCCCGGCACCTCCTGGCCAGCCCGATCCGCCTTGACGTAGGCGTGCGGCTCTCCGAAGTGGAACAGGACGTCACCGTCCGTCAGGTGCAGGCGGTTGAACCACGCGGACTCGACCGCGACGCTGCCCCAGAAGTGGCTCGGCCGTTCGGCCGTGTGACCGCCCACGAATCGTCCGGTCGCGTGGATGTCCTTGATCTTGATCCCGAAGTCGACGACGGCGTCGTCACTCGTCACGTCGGTCCCTTCGTAGAAGAGCCGATTGTTCTCCGGGTGCTCCGCATCCATCACGTACCAACCGGCGAGCTTGCCGCGATACGTCCCCTTGAGCCCGAACTTCAGGAAGAACTCGTCGAGACCGAGCGGCAGCGCGTCGAGCAGCACTTGGTCGACGGCGAGTCGTTCGACGCCGAAGTCGTACTCGATCCGGCGTACATGATCCTTCACCGTGATGCTGCCGTCGAAGACCACGCTCGGCTCGGCACCTGCCGGCGTCCGAATATCGCGCAGCTCGATGAGCCGCTCGCCGACGAGAACGAGCTTGCCGCCGGCGAGCTCGAGAGGGTACGGGAACCGCGCCGGTCGAATGGAAGCCTCGATGACGTCGACCTCCGTCACCACGTCCACATCGTCGTCTACCGAGTGGATGACGACCTCCGTCTTGACGCGCCCCTGGAAGCCGAAGTCCTGAACCAACGCCCGTCCTTCGTCGCCGAGCGCGGCGAGCAAGTCCGGTGAGCACGCGAGATCGTCGCACCGCAGCGTCACGCTGAAGATGCCGTCTCTCGCGACGTCGACTCCGCCCGAGCCGACGACGACCTCGTCGCCGTGGGTGCCGCGGAGATCCTTGATGGTGACGAGATCCGTCTCGCTGTCGTACTCGACCGTCCCCGTGATGCCGCGAACCTCGTACGGGAAGCTCTTGTGCGCCATGCGCACGTCGTGGAGGAAGACCGCCATCGAGAAGCGAATGGGCGATCCGGCCGCGTCGCTGGCCGTGCGCGCATCGCGCTCGAGGCGCGCCGTCGCGCTGGCTTCGCCGCGCAGCTGAAAATCGTCCCACAGCTCGACGTAGTCCGCGTCGGGCAGCGCCTGGCGGCAGCGGTCGTCGAGCACGAGCCTCGGCTGCGCCCTCTCGTTCGTCGCCCCGCCGCCGAGCTTGAGCGTGATGTCGATCACCCCCTCGTCCCCGAGATCGAAACGGCCCTCGGGAATCCGGACTCCCGCGCCGAGGCACTCGGCGACGAGGGGCCGCGAGACGGCCAATAGGCCGCGGCGCAACCGGACCTCGCCGCGGATCCCGGCGATCGGCGCGGGCAACGCCGGGTGAATCAGGTCGAGCCCCTGCAGGCGCAGCGAGGCCTCGATGTCCTCGAGGGGCGGCGGGAACTCCCTGGCGTCGGTGATCTCCACGGAGCCGCCGACGCGGCCGTCGAACTCGAAGGCTTCGATCTCCTTGGCGGCTGCGGTGTCGATCGACCGGATGAGCGCCGTGCTGACGGGAACGCCGTCGAGGTCGAGGTGACCGCGCCAACCGATCAGTCGTCCATCGCGCCAGTCGATCTCCAGCGCACAGTGTCCGGCCAATGTACCGCCGCCGACATCGCCCTGGACCTCTGTGACCTCGATCGTCCGCTCGCGCACCAGGAACTTCCCGGTGACGTTGCGAATGGGCAACGCGAGTCCCGGCGGCGACACCTCGCAGCGGATGAACTGCCCGCCGACACGCTGAATGCGGACGCCGTCGGCCGCGTCGATTCGCATCTGGCCGTCGATGTCGACGCTGCCGCCCAGCTCCCACTCCGCGAGGGGCTCGAAATGCGCCGGCGGCAGAAGGCGCAGCAGCGGACTGGCGAGATCGAGCTTCCAGGCGCGGACGCGCAGATCGACGGCAGGATTCACCGCATCGAGCATGCAGCGCCCCGAGACCTCGAGGCTCGACGCGTACTCCTGGCGCAGGCGGCAGGAAAACGCGAACGCGCCGTCGCCGTCGGCCGACAGCGTCAGCTCCACGTCCTCGACGCCCTCCAGGACTCGCGTCGACTCGTCGGCGTAGCGCAGACGACAGCCTCGCACGACGACGCCGGGTAGCTCGAGCGGCATCTCCGCGTCGTCTTCGGGCAGCGGGCGCAACACGTCCGCGAAGTTCCATCGTCCGTCGCGCCGCCGCGCGACGTTCACCTCGACGTCCTCCAGGACGACGAGGCGTGGGTCGAACTCGCCGGTCAAGAGCTTGGCGATGCGCGGCACGATGCGCAGACGTTCCACGCGAGCGATCGTGCCGCCGCTCTCCGGGTCGATGATCCGGAACGCGCGGACCTCGGCGCCGGACGTCCAGCCGAGCTCGATGGACTCGAGCTCGAACGGGCACGCCAGCGTGTCCCGCAGGATGCCTCGAACCCGCGTCTCCACAGCCTCGCGACGCAGCGCCAGCCAGACGTTGAGGGCAGCGCCGACGAGCACGACGGCGAGAATCCACACCGGAACCACCCAGCGACGGCGTCGGCGCTTCTTCTTGCGGATCCAAGCTCTCGTCGCCGGCGTGGTGCTCATCGGGGCTGCTCTCCGGCGCGGCGGGCCTCCCAGACGATCTCCGGACGCGACGGGCGCAGGTACGCGGGCTCGAGCCGGTGGACGGCCTCGACGTCGAACTCGGCGGCGGCGAGGGGCTCGCGAGCGAGTCGCGCCAGGACCGCCGCGCGGGGCAGGTCGGCCTCGCACGGCCCGCGCTCGAGCGCGCCGGCACGGATGCCGCCGGCACTCGCGAGCTCGAGAACCGCATCGGCGCCGTCGCCGACGAGCCAAGCCTGGCTATCGTCGCCGTCGTGAGCCGCGAGTAGCTCGATGAGCTCGGCGCCCGGCAGGACGCGATCCGCCGCGATGCGGTCGACTTCGCCGTCGTCGCCGAGACCGAACAGCGCGGCGTAGAACGAGCCGCGGCGAGCGTCGAGGACCGCCGCGATGCGCCCCGGCCCACGGGCTTCGGGAGCCAGGCCGGCGGCGAGAATCTCGAGCGAGCTGACCGCGAGGACGGGCAGGCGCCGGACGAGGGCCAGCGTCTTCGCGGTGGTGACCCCGACGCGACACCCGGTATACGAGCCGGGTCCGAGCCCGACAGCGATGCCGGTCAGGTCGTCGATCTTCGTGTCGGCGCCGCGGAGCAGGCGGTCGATCGCGGCCGCTATTTCGCGAGCGTGAACGAGCCCCTCCGGGAAGACCAGCTCCGCGGTGTCGCCGTCGGCACCGACCAGCGCCAGGCTGCCGCGAGCGTGAGAGGTCTCGATCGCCAGGTGCGTCATCGTCGTTCCGCGCTCGCGCGCCGCTCCCTGCCGAACGCGCTAACCGTTCTCACAATATCCACTTACGCACACTCTGCGCCGCGGCTCACGCGCGCGCGGCACCACCCCGTCTTTACGCGATGTTCGACCGCGCCTCAACCGCCAAATTCGACGCCGGCGAACCCGGCGAAAGGGTCCGAGCAGCGCCGCGAAATCGATTGACACCCTCCGACGGCGCCAATACGATCGTGGGTTTCTCCATGTCCAGGGGACCCGCTGGACTGGATTTGGCAGCGCCCTCCGAACGCCTCCGACCCCGAGAAACCGATATGTCCGACGTTTCGACACGCGTCCCGCTGATCGCGGGCAATTGGAAGATGAACAAGACCCTCGACGAGGCTCGCGAGTTGGCGACGGCGATCAAGGCCGGCGTCAGCAGCGTGTCCGGCGCTTGCGAGCTCGGCGTGTTCCCGTCGGCGACGACGCTCGCGACGGTCGTCGAGGCGCTGGCGGGCACAGACGTCGTGGTCGGCGGTCAGAACATGCACTCCAAAGCCTCGGGCGCGGCCACCGGCGAGACCTCCGCCGCGATGATCAAGAGCTGCGGAGCGACAGCGGTCATTCTCGGCCATTCCGAACGCCGGCACGATTTCGGCGAATCGGACGAGTTCGTCGGCAAGAAGGTCGAGGCCGCGCTCGCGGCGGACCTGACGCCGATCCTCTGCGTCGGCGAGACGCAGGAGGAGCGCGAAGCCAATCGCACGATGGAGGTCGTCGACCGCCAGCTCGAGACCGGCATCGCGAAGATCGAGGACGCCGCGACGCTCGCGCGCGTGATTATCGCGTACGAGCCGGTGTGGGCGATCGGCACGGGCCTGACCGCGTCCCCGGAGCAGGCGCAGGAAGTTCACGCGCACGTGCGCGGCGGGCTGCGCAAGGCTTTCGAGGCGCGCGGCGGCAACGCGGCGCAGGCGGATGCGACGCGAATCCTGTACGGCGGCAGCATGAAGCCGAGCAACGCGCGGGACCTCCTGTCGCAGGAGGACGTCGACGGCGGTCTCGTCGGCGGGGCCAGCCTCGAGGCCGAGTCGTTTATCGGCATCTGCGAAGGCGCCCTCCCCGAGTAGGAAGAAGTCGCTTGAGCCGGGCGCGCTGCGTTGACGATGAAGAGACAAACCGCGCACGGATGGAACCGGAGGCGAAATGATATTTGAACCACTGGCACTGCTCGCGTCCTTCGGCGGTGTCCTGTACGGCGTGGGAGCCGTCATCGTGTCGTTGATCGCGCTGATCCTCGTCGGCGTCATCCTGATGCAGGACTCCAAGGAAGGCGGACTCGGCGGCGCGTTCGGCGGCGCGGGCATGGGCGGCGAAGGCCTGCTCGGCGCGCGTGGCCAGAAGGACATCGCCAAGTTCACCGCGATCCTGGCGATCATCTTCGCGGTGCTCGTCATCGCGCTCGGCTGGGCCGACACGCAGAGCGCGCAGACCGCACGAACGCTCGGCGATGCTCCGACGGACACGATCGGGGGCGCGCCGGGAGACGAAAGCACACCGCCACCGGCGGGCGATCCTGCTCCGCCACCGGCGGGCGATCCCGCTCCCCCGGGCGGCGCGAACGAGAACTGATTCTGTCGCGCCGCACGCCAAGCCGCTCGCGGGCGGCTCGCGTGGCGCAGGGCCGGCTCGTGCAGTTTCATGCGCGCGCCGGCTCGGTCATTCTGGAGGACCGGTATGCTGCGGAGCATGACAGGATACGGTGAGGCCTCGACCGAGACGCCCGAGTTCGTGCTCGGCGTCGAGGTCAAGACGGTCAACAACCGTTTCCTGAAGCTCAGCAGCAAGATTCCGGAGGAGGTCGCCTATCTGCAGGCTCGCCTGGAGGAGGTGATCCGGCGACGGCTGGTTCGCGGTTCCGTGTTCTTCGTGATCCGCTTCGAGCCTCTGCACCCGGAGGATCTGTACGAGATTGACGAGCCGCTGGTCGAGAAATACTTCCGGACGCTCGCGAAGCTCAGTGAGAAGCTGGGCGCGGCGCAGGAGATCC
Source organism: uncultured Planctomycetia bacterium (assembly GCA_964392615.1). Lineage (GTDB taxonomy): Bacteria > Planctomycetota > UBA8108 > UBA8108 > UBA8108 > CAYMRB01. The sequence goes on from CAYMRB010000083.1 coordinate 19,907, forward strand.
GGCTCGCGGAACTCTGCCAGCTGCCGGGCGCCGTGCGCACGGAGGAGGCTCTCGTCCTCGGACGCGACAAGGTCGAGCCCGTGGCGTACGAAACGCTCGACGCGGCACTCGATCGGGTCGTCGCGATGCGCGAGTGCGAAGGCGGCAACCTGAGAGAGGAACTCGAAAGTCGCGCGAAGCGATTGATGGAATTGTTGGCCGAGGTGAGGGCGACCGCGCCGAAGGCCGTCGAGGAGCATTTCGAGCGGCTCGATCAGAAGATCCGCCGATTGCTCGGCGATCAACAGGCCGCGCTGACGGCGGAGGACGTGCTCAAGGAGGCTGCGATCCTGGCGGAGCGCTCGGACATCAGCGAGGAAATCGCACGGATGGACAGCCACCTGCAGCAGTTCGGCGCGACGTTGAACAGCGGCGGCCCTGTCGGTCGCAAGCTCGAGTTCATCGTCCAGGAGATGTTCCGCGAGTCGAATACGATGGGCGCGAAGGCGCCGAATAGCGGGCTCAATCAGTCGGTCGTCGAGATGAAGGCCGAAGTGGACCGGCTAAAGGAACAGGTACTGAACATCGAATGAGTGGCGTCCCGCAGGATGCTGGTGGCGGAGACCGCGGCCGGCTGGTCGTCATCTCTGGCCCGTCGGGAGTCGGGAAGACCACTCTTTGCGATGAGGTTGGAAAGCGGCGACAGGTCGCACGCGTGGTCACGTGTACGACGCGGGCGCCGCGCGAAGACGAGACGGACGGATTGGACTACGTTTTCCTCGACCCGGCCGAGTTCGAGACCCGGGCGGCGTCGGGGGGGTTCCTGGAGCACGCGAACGTTTACGGCAATCGATACGGTACGCCGCGCGATCAGGTCGAGGCGGGCATCGCTCGCGGCGACTTGGTGCTGTTGAACATCGACGTGCAAGGAGCGCGACAGATTCGTGAGTCCGGCATTCCGGAGCTCACGACGGTTTTCATCGAGCCTCCGGACCTCGAGGTGCTCGAGGCTCGATTGAGAGGGAGATCTACCGATTCGGCCGACGCCGTGAGTCGCCGGCTGGGGATCGCCCGTGACGAGTTGGCGGAGAAGGACGGCTACGACCACGTGGTCGTCAACGACGAGATCGACAAAGCGGTAGATGGTATCCTGCGGATTCTCGATCGCTCGAGCTGATCGCGACGAGACCCGGCGAGCAGGATCGTTGAACAGTTTCTTGGAGGCACGATGCGAGACATCGACGTCGAAGAAGACCTCGTACTGAAGGTCGGCGGCAAGTTCGCTCTGACAGCGCTGATTCAGAAGCGGCTCGTCGAGCTCAACCGCGGCGCGCGGCCGTTGGTTCAGCTGGAAGGCGAGCTGCGTGACGATCCCCGGCGGATCGTCACCGAGGAAATCCTGCAGGGGAAGATCGAGCTGGCGCCGCGCGACGAGGTAGGCCAGGTGATCCGCGAGACGGCGCCCGCGCCGGAGCCCGCGAAGGTCGAGCTGCCCCAACCCGCGGCACCGGCCCCGATCGCGGAGCCCCCCGCGGCACCCGCTGCGGCCGCGTCGGAGGAAGGCGACGACGTCGCGATCTACGGCTCCGACATCAAGAAGATCAAGGAGCAGCGGATCAAGGAGCTGTCGCAGCTCCTCAACCCGAAGAAGAAGTGAGCGCAGCCGAGAAGGACGAGGGCTGGACGCCGCGATCGCGTCCGCCCCTCGTACTCTCTCGGCTCCGTGAGCGACGATGGCGAACATCCTCCTCGGCGTCTCCGCCGGCATCGCGGCGTACAAGAGCGCTGACCTGGCGTCGACGCTGACCCAGCGCGGCGATCAGGTTCGGACGATTCTGACACCGCACGCCCGCGAGTTCATCACGCCCCTGACGTTCCGGGCCGTGACGCGGCAGGAGGTGTTTACCGACACGTTCGACGACGATCCCGCGTACCGCCCGGAGCACATCTCGCTCGGGGATTGGGCCGATGCGCTGGTCATCGCGCCCGCCACGGCGGATCTGATCGGCAAGCTCGCGGCGGGTCTCGGAGACAACCTCCTGACGGTCACGGTGCTGGCGTTCGACAAGCCCGTCCTCCTCGCTCCGGCGATGAACGACCGCATGTGGGCCAACCCGCTCGTCCAGGGGAACCTCGCGCGATTGCGCGACGTGGCCGGGCATCACGTCGTCGGGCCCGACAGCGGACACCTGGCGTGCGGCACGGTCGGGCCGGGCCGGCTCGCCGAAACAGCGGCCATCGTGGCAGCTCTCGACGCTGCGCTGGCCTCGGGACCCGACCACGAGGACGGATGAGCCAGAAGCTGCGCGTTCTGATCCTCTCGGGCCCGACGCGCGAGTACATCGACCCGGTGCGCTATCTGTCGAACGCTTCGAGCGGTCGCCAGGGCATCGCGCTCGCGACCGAAGCGCTCGAGCGGGGCTGGGAGGTCGAGCTCGTCCAGGGGCCGGTGAGCCTCGAACCTCCGGCGGGCGCGACCGTCTTCGATGTCGTCACGGCGCAGGAGATGCTCGACAAGGCCGTCGAGCGTCACGCGTATTGCGACGTCGTCATCGGCGCCGCCGCGGTGGCCGACTTTCGCCCCGTCGCGTTCTCGACGCGGAAGCAGAAGCGCGAGGCGGGCAAGCGGCAGCTCGAGCTCGAGCCGACCGCAGACATCCTGGCGACTCTCGGCCGCAAGAAGGGCCTCCGGCTCCACGTCGGCTTCGCACTCGAAACGGACACGCCGTTCGAGAATGCCCTGCGCAAGCTTCTGACGAAGAACCTGGACTGGATCGTCCTGAACTCCCCGGCGGCCATCGACGCCGAGAGGGGCACCTACGACATCCTCGGTCGCAACGGCGAGCAGTTCCGCCTGGGCGAACTCTCCAAGCGCGAGCTCGCCGCCCGGCTCTTCACCCACATCGAGAGCACGAGCGATCGCCTGCGCATCCAGCGCTGACGCGACGCGCAAGACGGCGCCGGGGCCCCGCGACGGCTCCCCCGCGACACGAACCGGCCTCCCACTGGCCGAAAATCCCGCGGCACGGGCTCAAGTCCTTTCCCGGACCTGCCGATAAATACCGAAGAGTCCGAGTCTGTCGCCCGCGAGAGGGAGAGATGACCAAAGACACCAACCGCGAGATCATCGCGTTCTTCTTTCTGACGCTCACCGCATTCGTCCTCGTCTGCCTCTACAGCCACGATTCGCGCGACTTCCTCGGCGGCGGGGCGGAGCAGTCGAACATCTGTGGCCCGGTGGGCGCCGCGATCAGCCAGTTCATGATCCGCTGGCTCGGCAAGGTCGGCTCGTACGGGCTGACGATCGTCCTCGGCATCTGGGGAGCGCTCGTGTTCTTCCGCGTCCGAGTGCGGCAGTGGGGTTGGAAGGCGCTCGGCACCGTGCTGGTCACGCTCTGCCTCGCGTCGCTCGAGGTCGCCGTCTACAGCGACTCCGGAGAGCCGCACTTCTTCCCCGGCGGGTACTACGGCAGCGCCTGCTTCAAGTTCCTGTTCGGCAATGTGGCGGGGTTCGGTACGTTCCTGATCCTCGGCTTCGTGATACTGATCGCGTTCGTGATCAGCACCGACACGACGTTCTACCCCGCGGTGTCGCGCGCCGGCGCGTACGTGTTGGACGTGGAGCGACTCGAAGGCCTTGCCCTGCGCTTGCGGGATCGCGCGCGTTCCGGCTCGGAGGCCGCGACCGCGCTGCGCCGCATGATTCCGGGTCTCCGCAAGAAGGACGGCGACGGCGGACCGGCAGCCAAGAAGAAGGTCAAGAAACGCAAGGCGAAGAAGTCCGCCGCCAGCGAGGCGAAGAAGCCCGCCGCCGGTGAGGCGAAGAAGAAGAGGACGAAGAGCGCCGCCGCGGAGACGCCCGCTGCTCCTGAGAGCGATGCGGAACCGCAGCTGGAGATCGACGAGGTGCCCGCGGTCGCTGAGGCCGTGACGACCGACGATGCGGACGACGAGTACGAGTACGAGTACGTCGAGGTCGACGCGGACGCGGACGCGGAAGACGAGGACGTCGAGTACGAGTACGTCGACGACGACGAGGCCGAAGACGCCGACGAAGAAGCCGAGGACGAGGAGTACGAGTACGAATACGAGTACGTCGACGACGACGAGGCCGAAGACGGCGAAGACGCCGACGAGGAGGCCGAAGGCGCCGAGGACGTCGAAGAGACGGAAGACGCGGACGCGGACGCGAGCGAGGACACGCCCAAGGTCGAAGAGCGCCCGCCGCTGACCATCCGGCTACCCGAACCGGTCAAGGCGCCGACCGGTGGCGCGACGCCGACGCGGCCGAAGAAGTCCGGCCCGTATCAGCTCGCGCCGCTCAGCCTGATCGAGCCGACCCCGATGACGGTCAACCCGTCGGATCGTGACGTCCTCGAGAGGACCGCGGCGAAGATCGAGGAGACGCTGCAGCACTTCAAGATCGAGGCGCGCGTCGTCGAGGTGCAGAAGGGCCCGACGATCACGCAGTTCGAGCTCAGCCTGGCAGCCGGCATCAAAGTCCACAAGATCGTCAACCTGGCGGACGACCTCTCGATGGCGCTGAAGGCGCAGAGCATCCGCATCATCGCGCCGATCCCCGGCAAGTCGACGGTCGGCATCGAGGTGCCCAACAAGTCGCGTAACACCGTCGGGCTGCGAGAGCTGATCGAGCACGCTCTGGATCGGGAGGACAGCGTCAAGCTGCCCCTCGCGCTCGGCCGGGGCACGTCGGGAGCACCGGAAATCGGCGATCTCGGCGAGATGCCTCACTTGCTGATCGCGGGCTCGACCGGCTCGGGCAAGTCGGTGGCGATCAACTCGATCATCACGACGTTCCTGCTGACGCGAACGCCGGACGAGGTCAAGATGATCCTCGTCGATCCGAAGATGGTCGAGCTCGCCCAATTCGAGAACATCCCCCACCTGCTGTGTCCGGTGGTGACGGACATGAAAAAGGCGCCGGCCGTCCTGCAGTGGCTGGTCGACAAGATGGAGGAGCGCTACGAGCTTCTCGCGATGGCCGGAGTACGCCACATCTCGAGCTTCAACGCGCTCGGTCGCACGAAGCTGCGCGAGCGCCTCGAGCAGAAGCTCGACCCGCAGACCCTCGAGGAGACGCCGCACTACCTGCCGTTCATCGTCATCATCATCGACGAGCTCGCCGACCTCATGATGACCGCCTCGAAGGAGGTCGAGGCCTCGATCACACGGCTGTCGCAGAAGTCGCGGGCAGTGGGCATCCACGTCATCCTGGCGACGCAACGGCCGTCCGTCGACGTCATCACGGGCCTGATCAAGGCGAACATGCCGTCGCGGATCTCGTTCCGCGTCGCGTCGAAGGTGGACTCCCGCACGATTCTCGATCGCAACGGCGCCGAGAAGCTGCTGGGCAAGGGCGACATGCTCTATCTGCCGCCGGGAACGTCGGACGTGGTTCGCGTGCAGGGCACGTTTATCTCTGACAAGGAAATCCGGGACGTGGTAAAATTCGCGGCTCGGGAGGCCGAGCCGGACTTCAACTCGGAGCTCAGCCGCTTCGGCGCAGCTGGAGCCGACGACGGATCCGAAGAGGACGAGCTGTACGACAAGGCAGTCGAGATCGTGCTCGGATCGCAGCGAGGCTCGGTTACCCTGCTGCAGCGCCAACTGCAAATCGGCTACACTCGCGCTTCACGGTTGATGGAGCTGATGTCCGGACGCGGCCTCGTCGGCCCGTTCAAGGGCAGCAAGGCGCGCGAGGTCTACTACACCCTCGAGGAATACCAGAAGGCCAGGGAGCGGGCCCGACAGCCGGACGCGAATGAAGGCGAAGAACCTCGGCCACCGGGTGGGCAAGCGTGAAGGTATCCGCGTTCATCTGGTAAGCCTCGGCTGCCCGAAGAACCTGGTCGACAGCGAGATGATCCTCGGTGGTCTCGGCCAGCAGGGCTTCGTCATCACGCCGGACGCCGACGACGCCGATGTCCTCGTCGTCAACACTTGCGGTTTCATCGATACCGCCAAGGAGGAGTCGGTCCAGGCGATCCTCGAGGCGTGCGAGATCAAGAACGGCTCGGACCGCCCGAAGAAGGTGATCGCGGCCGGCTGCCTGAGCCAGCGCTACGGCGCCGATCTGCGCGACGAGATCCCCGAGCTCGACGCGATCGTCGGCCTCGGCGAGTACGGCGACCTCGGCTCGACGCTGCAAGGCATGTTCGCGTCCGCCCCGACCGCCGGGCCGGATGCGGGCGCCGTCCTCAAGGTCACGGATCCGACCAAGGCCTGCCACGCGGAGGTCGGACGGTTCCGCCTGACCCCGACGCACTACAGCTATCTGCGCATCTCCGAGGGTTGCGACAACCCGTGCACGTTCTGCGCGATCCCGGCGATTCGCGGGCGATTCCGCTCGAAGCCCGTCGAGGCTCTCGAGGCCGAAGCGCGCGAGCTCGTCGCGAGCGGCGCGAGCGAGGTCGTCCTCATCTCGCAGGACACGACGTCCTACGGCGTCGATCTCGACGGCGAACTCCAGCTCGCGACCTTGCTCGAACGGCTGGCCGCGATCGACGGAATCGAGTGGATTCGCGTCTTGTACGCGTACCCTGCGTACATGACCGACGCGATGATCGATGCGATTGCAGCGCTCGACAAGGTCGTGAACTACGTCGACATGCCGCTCCAACATATCTCGGATCGTATGCTGCGACGCATGGGGCGTCGCATGCTGGAGGCGAAGACGCGCGAACTCGTTGATCGCATGCGCGAGCGCATCCCCGGACTCTACCTGCGGACGACGTTTCTCGTCGGCTTTCCCGGCGAAAACGATCACGACTTCGCGGCGCTCCGTGACTTCGTACGCGACGCGCGCTTCGAGCGGCTGGGCGTGTTCCCGTACTCGAAAGAGGAGGATACGCCGTCTGCGGAGTTCGACGATCAGGTGCCGGAGGAGATCGCACACGAACGCATGGAAGAGCTGATGCTCATCCAGCAGCAAATCGCGTTCGAGCACAACCGGGCACGGATCGGGACCGAAGTCGACGTCGTTCTCGACAGCGACGAGGAAGCCATGGAGGTGGTCGACGGCCCCGCTCTGGTCGCGGCTCGCGGGCGAAGCTTCGGCGAGAGCCCCGAGATCGACCCGGCGATTCTCGTCGAACGTGCGGACAGCGGTCACGATTCGGGGGCGTCGTCG
>CAYMRB010000084.1:0-629 GCA_964392615.1 uncultured Planctomycetia bacterium
CATGACGCACGGCAACAACGGCCACGAGACGGCCGCGTACCTCGTCCAGACGGGTCGCGCGCCGGGCGGCAAGCTGGTCTATCCCTCGGTCGGCGCGGTCGTGTCGCTGTTCAAGGGCTACGAAGCCGGCTACGACGGGCTCATTCCGCCCTACATCGTTCTGACGCGGCCGCAAGGGCGGTTCTCCGAGGCGGGCTTCCTCGGATCGCGCTTCAAGCCCTTCGCCACGGGCGGCAATCCCGCGGCGGACCAGTTCGTCGTCGAAGGTGTCGTGGCCGAAGGCATCACGCGCCAGCGTCAAGAGCACCGGCGCGGTCTGCTCGAAGGGCTCGACGCGTTGGGCCGAGCCGCCAAGAACGATCCCGCGCTGACGGCGTCGAAGAAGGCGGAGAGCCGAGCCTATGACCTGATCCTCGGCGACGAGGGCAAGGTCTTCGATCTTGCCGAGGAAGACGAAGAGTTGCGCCTGGCTTACGGGCGCAACGAGTTCGGCCAGTCCTGTCTGCTCGCGCGACGGCTGGTCGAGCGCGGCTTCCCCTACATCACGATCAACTACGGCGGCTGGGACACGCACAAGGGGAACTTCGCGGCGATGCAGCGGAAGCTGCCGCAGCTCGACGCCGGCATGT
>CAYMRB010000084.1:658-26995 GCA_964392615.1 uncultured Planctomycetia bacterium
GCTCGACAGCACGATCGTCTGGTGGAGCGGCGAGTTCGGCCGCACGCCGAAGATCGACTGGCAACCGCCTTGGGACGGCGGCCGTCACCACTACGGCAAGGTCTTCTCCTCGGTCGTGGCCGGCGGTGGCTTCAAGGGAGGCCACGTGGTCGGATCGTCGGACGACAAGGGCGCCGAGGTCCGGGACCGCCCCGTCTACCCGGTGGATTTGATCGGCAGCATGTACGAGCTGCTCGGCATCGATCCCGACGGCACGATGCCCAACCCGCAAGGTCCGCCCGTTCCCGTGATCCCGACCGGCGACAAGAGCGTCAAGACGGGTGGCCGGCTGACGGAGATCATGTAGGTCCAAGATGCGTCGCCTATCCATCCTGACGGTGACGGCTTGCCTGACGCTCCCGTCCATCGTCAGCGCCCAGCAGACTCGGCCGCGGATCGGTTACATCTACCCGGCCGGGAGCCGACAGGGGGCGACTCTCGAGGTCAAGGTCGGCGGCAGGAATCTGGCCGGCATCGCGACGGTGTACGTGTCGGGCTCCGGCATCGAGACGTTCGCGTTCGGCTACAGCAATCCCGAGAACGCGCCGACGCCGGCGATCGCCGAGACCGTGACCATTCGCATGACCATCGCCAAGGACGCCAAGCCCGGGCCGCGTGAGCTGCGTCTGCAGACGCGCGCGGGCTTGTCGAACCCGCTGGTCTTTCACGTCGGCCAATTGCCCGAGTTCCAGGAGAAGGAGAAGCGCTCGGCGACGTCGATCAAGGAGGTGACGGACATCGCGTTGCCGTCCGTCGTCAACGGGCAGATCATGCCGGGCGACATAGATCGATATCGCTTCAAGGCGCGCAAGGGGCAGCGGCTGGTCTTCGCGCTCAGCGCACGGGAGCTGATCCCGTACCTGCCCGACGCGGTTCCCGGCTGGTTCCAGGCCGTGCTGGCGCTGTACGACGCGAAGGGCAACGAGATCCAGTTCGCCGACGACTTCCGATTCGACCCCGACCCCACGCTGCAGTTCGAGGCCCCCGCGGACGGCGACTACGTGATCGCGGTTCACGACAACATCTATCGCGGCCGTGAAGACTTCGTCTATCGCCTCGCCGCGGGCGAGCTGCCGTTCGTCAGCGGCATCTTTCCCTTGGGCGGCAAGTCCGGCGCGCGGACGAGAGTCGAGATGCGCGGTTGGCACCTGCCGGAGACGCGACGGGTCGTCGACTTCGGCACGCCGGGCGTCTACCCCCTGTTCGTGCGCAAGCACCACGACGCGCTGTCCGAGCGCAAGCTCGACCTGATGGTCGACCTGGAGCTGTCGACGAAGGCGGAGTCGGTCTCGGCCACGAGCTCGGTCTCGAACCGCGTTCCGTTCGCCGTCGACAGATTGCCGGAGTGCCTCGAGCGGGAGCCGAACGACACGCCGAGTCTCCCGCAGCGCATCGCGACGCCGATGGTCGTCAACGGGCGCATCGACGCTCCGGGCGATTGGGACGTGTTCCGCATCGAAGGTCGCGCCGGTCAGGTGATCTACGCCGAGGTCGTCGCGCGACGGCTCGGCTCGCCGCTCGACTCGGTACTTCGGCTGACGGATGCGAACGGCGAGCAGCTGGCGTTCAACGACGAGCACGAGGACGAGAGCTCCGGATTGGTCACGCACCACGCCGATTCGCTGCTGCGCGTCACGTTGCCGGCCGCCGGCACCTACTTCGTCCACCTCGGCGACATCCAGCAGCACGGCAGCAAGGCGCACGCGTATCGCCTGCGCATCAGCCCGCCGCGGCACGATTTCGAGCTGCGCATCGTGCCGTCGAGCATCAACATTCGCGGCGGCGAGACCGTGCCGCTGGCCGTCCACACGCTGCGACGAGACGGATTCGCCGGACCGATCGACCTCGCGTTCACGAAGGCACCGCGGGGTTTCAAGCTGGGCGGCGCACGCGTGCCGGACGGTCAGGATCAGGTCCGACTGACGCTCACCGCTCCGTCGACCTCGAAGCAGTCCGTCATCTCGCTGGCGCTGGAAGGCCGCGCGATGATCGACGGGCGACGGGCCGCGCGACCGGTCGTCCCCGCCGAGAACATGATGCAGGCCTTCATCTACTGGCACTTGGTGCCCGTCAACGAGCTCAAGGCGGTCGTGACGGCCGGCACCGCGTCGGCGACGACGGTGGCGATCCGCAGCGCGCTTCCGGTGAGGATTCCCGCGGGCGGAACGGGCGTCGTGCGGTTGACGATGCCGTCCGGCGGCAAGTTCGACCAGGTCCGCCTCGAGCTGCACGAGCCTCCCGAGGGCCTCGCGATCGCGAAGCAGTCGCGCGGTGAGCGAGGCTCGGAGATCGTACTGAGCTGCGATGCCGCCAAGATCGAACCCGGCTTGAAGGGCAACCTCATCGTCCGCGCCTTCGCGGTGAAATCGGACGACGCATCGAGGCCGAACGCGCCATCGCGCGGCCGACCGACTCCGCTGGGCATGCTGCCCGCGATCCCGTTCGAGATCGTCGCCGCGGAGTGATGCCTTGCCTCCTGTTGCGAGCCTGGCAGCTCCCCGCGTAGACTCGATGCCAGGAGGTTCGACCGTGCGCTCCGAACGCATGCTGCTATCCGGCGCCGTGCTGCTCGTCGTCGCAGGAGCTGTCGTCGCCGATGAATCGATCGTCTATCGCGATCTCGATCTGAGTCCGGTCGCGCAGCGGCGCGTCGATCTCGATGGCGACTTGCCGGGCGGTTGGGTCTGGCTCAGCGAGCTACCGTGGCTCGACGCGAAGTCGGGCTGGACGCCGAATCGCGACGGCCTGCCGCGTCGCAACCGAGCTGTCGACGACAGTGCGCTGCGCCTCGCCGGCGGCAGCCTCGGCGCGGGGCGGACGTTCCGCGCGGGAATCGGCACGCATGCGCCGTCGCGCATCGTCTACGACCTCGCCGGCCGCTATGAGCGCTTCCGCGCCCGGATCGGCGCCGGGGAGGAGAACGGCACCGTCCGCTTCGAGGTGCGCGTTGACGGCAAGAGCGTGTTTCGAAGCGACGTCGCACGAGGTCTTGCCGGCTGGCAGAGCCTCGACCTCGCCGTCGACGGCGCGAAGCGCCTGGAGCTTCTCGTCGACGATGCAGGCGATGGCTACAACAGCGATATGGCGAACTGGGTGCAGGCGCGAGTGCGTCGCGTCGGCGGCCTCGACGACAAGCCAGCCGTGTCCGAGCGGGGCGCCGACTCGTCCGCGTCGGAGGCCGCGTCGCGCGACACCTCCGCTGCCGTCGTCTTCTCGATGCGGCCGAGCGTTCCCGACGTCATTCGCGACGATTGGCAGTTCCGCGAGACGCTCGCGGCGATCGGCGATTGGGAGAAGATCAGCACGTTCGTCGGCGAGCCCGCCGCGGTGCTCCCGGTCGCGGTCGGTGCATCGTCGACCACGACGTGGCCGCACCCGATCCCGGCGCCGCTGATCCCTCGCGCTCGCGATGTCGATGCGATCACGCTCGCGGCGACGGATGAGGCCGACAAGGTGCGGATGACGCGCACGAGCGCGGCCGGCACGACGCGCGAGACGACCGAGCCCATCGCCACAGTGCAGACGGGCTACGAGCACCCGGGCGGCGGCGACCACAATATGTGGTACCACGGCTACTCGCGGCAGTTCACGCGACTGTGTCGCTTTCGCGGCTCGCCGGCGCCGTTTGCGTTGCGCATTCCTACGCCGCTCGACTTGCGCCCCGGCCGCGCGCGCATCCCGCTGACGTTCGAGAGCGTGCGTGCTCTGAAGATCGGCGTGCGCGTCGATGTCTCCGCCGGCGTATCGACCGCCGGTACCGTGTGGCTCTCCGCGGGCAAGATCGCGCATGTCACGGTGCCGGTGAGGCTCGACCGACCGGGCGGCGGGCTCGTCGTCCTGTCGCTCGACTGCGACGGCAAGACGTATCGCGTGCCGTTCCTGACGCACGTGGAGCGCATCGCGCCGATCCTCGCGGGCGTCGAGCGCATCGTCGCCGCCGGACACGCCGACGATGCCGCTGTGGCCGAGCTCGCCCGCTTGCACACGGAGCGTCGCGCGCTGCTCGCGACGATCCGCGACGCCGACGAACCCGTCACCGAATGGCGCACCGCGTTCGAGGCCGCGTGCGCGCTGCGTCGACGGCTGCTGATGGACCACATCGACTTCGACGAGCTTCTGTTCGTCAAGCGCAAGCCGTTCATCTCCGAGCAGCCGTACATGGACGCGCACCACCTGTTCAACCTTCCGGGCGGTGGCATCTATCGGCTCTCGCCGGTGCGGCCGGACGGCGAGGTGCGACCGATCGTCGACGACCTCGGCGAGGGCGTCTACCGCGACGTGTGCCTGTCGTGGGACGCGAAGCGCATCGTGTTCTCGTTCGGCCAGGGCTCGGACGATTGGCGGCCGAGCGACCCGAGCTACCACATCTGGGAGATCGGCGTCGATGGCACGGGAAGGCGCCAATTGACGTTCGGGCCGAAAAACGACTGCGAACCGTTCTACCTTCCCGACGGTCGCATCGGCTTCACGTCCGATCGCCCCGAGCACTTCGTCCTCTGCGGCGCGGCGCGGCACGCGTCGATCCTTCACGCGATGGAGGCCGACGGCAGCGAGATCACGCAGCTCAGCTTCAACGTCGTCAACGAGTTCAATCCGTCCGTGCTGCCCGACGGTCGGATCATCTACACGCGTTGGGAGTACAACGAGCGCAGCGTCACGTCGCTTCACAGCTTGTTCACGATGAACCCCGACGGCACGCGCGTCGAACCGTTCTACGGGAATCAGAGCATTCGACCGAACGTGCTGATGTTCCCGCGCGCCGTGCCCGACTCCGACAAGGTGCTCTCGCTTCTGACGGGTCACCACGGGCAGACGCACGGCCCCGCCGCGTTGATCGATCGACGCGTCGCGGCCAACGGCATGAGAGCGGTCGAGGTGCTCAACCCCGACATGCCGGTCATCGGCGAGAAGATCGAGGACAGTCGCGTCGGCTGGGCCAGTCGGCCGTGGCCGCTCTCCGAGGATGCGTTCCTCGTGTCGTACACGCCGACCGTCGTGCCGTGGCGCGAGTGGACGTGGGCGCTGTACGTGTCCGATCGACACGGCAACCTCGCGCTCGTGTATCGCGATTCCGAGATCTCGACGACCGAGCCGATCCCGCTCGTGCCGTCGCGGAGACCGCCGGTGATCGCCGGGCCGGGCTCCGGCGACGATCGCGCCGACTTCGATCGCACCGCGACTCTGCTGCTGCTCGACGCGTACGCGGGCCAGCCGGGCATCGAGCGCGGTAGCGTCGCGAGCTTGCGCATCCTCGAAGACGTGCCGCGCAAGGGCGTGCACGAGGGCGGGGTCATTCCGGTCGCCGCGACGAGCATGTACACGATCAAGCGGATCGTCGGCACCGTGCCGGTCGAGGCCGACGGATCGGCGTACTTCCGCGTGCCGGCGAATCGCTCGCTGTACTTTGCCCTGCTCGACCGCGACGGGCTCGAGATCCAACGCATGCGCTCGGTCGTCTGTCTGCGTCCCGGCGAGGTGCGCACGTGCGCCGGCTGCCACGAGTCGCCGCAGACGGCACCGCCGGCGAGCGGCATCGTGCCCGCGGCCCTCGAGCGCGCTCCGAGCGCGCCATCGCCGCCGCCGTGGGGACGGCGGATCCTGAGCTACCTTCGCGACGTGCAGCCGGTGCTCGACGAGCACTGCGCACGGTGCCACGAGCGCGGTCGCGGACAGAACGAGGTGCTCTTGAGCGGCGAGCTGACGGATCGCTTCGCGGTCAGCTACGAGGAGCTCATGCCGTACGTGAAGGCCGCGTACGCGATGCGCTGGGACGTGCCGGAAGACGTCTATCCCGCGGCGCCGCGCACGTATGGCTCGGGAGCGTCCCGGTTGATGGAGATCGTCGCGGCGGACCACCACGGGCTGCAGCTCGACGCGAAGTCGCGCGAGACGCTGTCCGCGTGGATCGATGCCAACGCGGTCTACTACGGCGGCTATCGCGAGAGCTGGCCCGGTCGCAGCATCTTCACGCGCAAGTTCCGCGCACCGCTCGACGCGGTGTTCGCGCGTCGCTGCGAGGGCTGCCACCGCGGCGACGACGGTCGTCGGCGTATGCGCTTTCCGTCGATCGATCCGTCGACGCCGCAGCGCAGCCGCGCGCTGCTCGCGCCACTTGCCGAAGCAGCCGGCGGTTGGGGCGCGTGTGGTCCCGAAGTCGTCTTCCGCGATCGGAACGACCCGGACTACCTGAAGCTCGCCGCCGGGCTCGAGACGCTCGCCCGAGCGCTCGACAAGAACCCGCGTCGCGATCTGCGCGATCTCGAGGAGCCGGTGGCCCAGTCCGCAAGGTGAGACGGCAGGCGACAGAACGGTCCGCCGACCCGCACGCGGAGCGTGCGAGTGTGTGCACAGATCCCCCGTGAGGGATCCGTGCACACCCCGGTCGGCCGTCTAGACGGATGTTCAGGCTTGCCGCGCGGTCGAATCAGGCCCGGAAGTCGTTCCGGTCGATCCCGTACTTCTTCAGCCGGTCGTAGAGCGCGCGCCGGGAGATACCGAGGGCTTCGGCCGTCTCCATGACCTCGCCCCGGTTGGCCTCGAGCGTCGTGCGGATGACGCCCTCCTCGATGCGCTCCATCTCCGATCGCAGCAGCCCGGGCGTTCCGGGAACCGACACGTGACGCGGGGGCTCCTCGTCGACCTCGAGGAATGGGCCGACGCGGCCATCGCGCGCCGAGATCACCATCCGCTCGATCGCGTTGCGCAGCTCTCGGACGTTCCCGGGCCACGGGTATCGCGACAGCTGCCCGAGCGTCTCGGCGGGGAACTCCGGCACCTCGCATCCGAGGCGTGAGGCGGCCTGCCGCAGGAAGTGCGCGACCAACAGCGGGATGTCGGAAGTCCTTTCGCGCAGAGGAGGAACGCGAATCGGGAAGACCGCCACGCGGTGGTAGAAGTCCTCGCGCATCTTGCCGCTGTCGATCAGCTGGCGCAGATCCTCGTTCGTCGCCGCGACGAGCCGCAGGTCCACCTTGCGCGGCGCATCGCTGCCGAGCGGGTAGACCGCGTTCTCCTCTAGCACCCGCAGCAGCCGCACTTGCGCAGCCAGCGAGATGCACTCGATCTCGTCGAGGAACAGCGTGCCGCCGGAAGAGGCGAGGATCTTGCCGTCGCGAGCGGACTGGGCGCCGGTGAACGCGCCGCGCGTGTGTCCGAAGAGCTCGCTCTCCATGATCGCTTCGGGCAGCGCCCCGGCGTTGACCGCGACGAACGGCCCGTCGCTGCGAGGGCTGCTGTCGTGGATCGCGCGCGCGACGAGCTCCTTTCCCGTCCCGGTCTCGCCGTAGATCAGGACCGGCGCCAGCGACGGCGCGACGACCGAGATCTTCTCGTACATGTCGAGTATCGCTCGGCACTTACCGATCATGCCCAGGCGGCCGTCCTGGTCTCTCGACAGCTCGCGGAGGCGCTCGCGGAGCTCGCGGGCCTCTTTGCGGAGCTTCGCCTTCTCGACCGCGCGTCCGACCGCGGCCAGGAAGAGGTCGATCTTCAGGGGCTTCTCCTGAAACGTGTAGGCGCCGTTCTTCAGGCAGCGGACCGCCATCGCCACGTTCGCGTGGCCGGACACCACGACGACCGGCGCCTCCAGCTCGCGCGGGGCCAGCGCCGCGAGGAACTGCTCCCCGTCCATCTCATCCATGCGGACGTCGGTCACGATCGCGTCCGCGGCCTCCAGGCTGGGCCACGCGAGCGCCGTCACGGCGCTGGTGAACGACCGGACCTCGTAGCCCTTCGCGACGAGCAGCTCCTCCATCGTGAGCAGGGCGAGCTCCTCGTCGTCGACGAGCACGACGAGTCCGGAGTACGTGGAATCGGTTGGCACGGGATTTCCTTGCAGTGGGCTGAACGACGAACCCCGAGGATTATGCCCAGTCGGGATTCCGGATGCACCCTCCAACGTCGGAGGCGCTGAGACGCCCGTCGCACCTCGGGAGGTAACGCAAGCCATGAAACTTCGCACGAAGCTGAGCCTGCTCCTGGTCGCTCTGTTCCTGCTGATGGCGGGAGCGCTGTCCTACTGGCAAGTCCACTGGGTCAACCTCCTCGTCATTCGCGAGGCGACGGAGCGCGTGCGCCAGAATATCAGCACCGCGTGGTCGATCCTCGATGGCCGCAAGAAGGAGCTCGCGATGGGCGTGCGGCTCCTGGCGGAGAATCGCAAATGGCTCGAGCTTCCGAGTCAACCCGGCGACGCGTTGAGGAACCAACTCAAGAGCGATCGAGCTCGACTCGGACTCGACGTCCTGAACTTCGTTCGCACGGACTTCACCGTCGAGGCTCGCGCCAACTCCTCCGAGCGGGACGACAACGTCAAGGACGCCATTCTCCTCGCGGCGTACGCGTCGGGTGACGTCGTCTCGGGAATCGAGGTCATCCCGCAGCACCGCGTGTGGAAGGAGGGCACCGACGTCACGCGTCGCTGCGAGATCAACGACGAGGTTACCGAGGCGATGGCGATCGTCGCGGTCAAGGCGATCCGAGACGCCGAAGGCCACGCGATCGGCTTCCTGCAGGGCGGCATCGTCCTGAACCGCGCGCACGAGCTCGTCGACGGTATCCGCGATACGATCTTTCGCTACGAGCACTACTTCGGCAAGAGGGTCGGCACCGCGACGATCTTCATGGGGCCGCTGCGAGTGTGCACGAGCGTGCGGAAGGACAACGGCGGACGCGCGATCGGCACTCTCGTCTCCGACGAGGTCGCGAGCCAGGTCCTTCAGAGCGGCGAGCCGTGGACGGGCCGCGCCTGGGTCGTGAACGACTGGTACCTGTCGCAGTACGACCCGATCCGCGACGCGACCGGCGACATCATCGGCATGCTGTACATCGGCGAGCTCGAGCAGGTGTACAAGGATGTCCGCTTCGAGACGGTGTCGATCATCCTCCTGATCAAGATCGGCATCATGGCGTTCGCATTCGTCGGGCTGTTCCTGTTGACCAACAGGATGCTCCGACAGATCGAGCAGCTCGAGAAGGCGACGAAGGCCTTCGCCGACGGCGACCTGAGCGTACGGGCGCGCATCACGACCAACGACGAGATCGGTCACCTGGGCGCGTCCTTCAATCGCATGGCCGAGATCATCGACGAGGATCGCCGCATGATCCTCGAGCAGAAGGATGCGATCGAGGTGGCGAACAAGAACTACCTCGAGATGCTCGGGTTCGTCACGCACGAGCTGAAGAACCCCCTCGCGTCGGCTCTCCTGGGTGCGTGCTCGCTGAAGGACGGTCACCTCGGAGAGCTCTCCGCCTCGCAGCAGCGCATGGTGACGACGCTCGCCAAGAGCCTCGATTACATGGAGGAGATGGTCAAGAACTACCTCGACCTCTCCCGTATCGAGCGCAACGAGCTCGTCGTGCACAAGGCGCGCACGCGCATCGTCGAGGACTTGATCGATCCGGTGATCGAGGATCTGGAACGGCAGTTGCTAGAACGAGAGATGACGTTCGAGCACGAGATCGAGAGGTCCGACCACGTGACCGCTGACCCGAACCTCATGCGGATCGTGCTCGAGAATCTGATCGGCAACGCGATCAAGTACGGACGACGCGGCGGGAAGATCGTCATGCGGTGCTTCGAGCGCTCCGGTGAAACCGAGCTCAGCATCTTCAACGAGGGGCAAGGTATCCCGCAGGACCGGCTCGCCGAGCTGTTCACGAAGTTCCGTCGATTCGACGTCAAGGAGGACTCGGGTCGACGCGGCACCGGCCTGGGCCTGTTCATAGTTCAGCAGATCGTCGACCAGCATGGCGGCCGCGTGCAGGTCGATTCGGAAGAAGGTCGCGGAGTGACGTTCCGTATCACTCTCCCTGTCCAAGAAACACCCGTTCAGGAGTAGACGAGCCATGAAGAAGGTATTGGTTGTCGACGACGATGCGCAGTTCGTGGAGGTCGTTCGCACACTGCTCGAGGCAAAGGGATACGACGTCCTGTTTGCCTACCAGCCTCAGGAGGGTTACGAGCTCGCCACGCAGGAAAAGCCGGACATCATGATCCTCGATGTCATGTTCGCGGCCGGGGGCGACAAGTTCGACGGCTTCGATATGGCGCGGAAGCTGCGCCAGGACCCGAGTACGCGCGACATTCGCGTGATCATGGTCAGCGGCGTTCGGAAGGTGCTCAACTTGCCCTTCAAGTACGAGCCCGACGACACCTGGCTGCCCGTGTTGACCTTCCTCGAGAAGCCCGTCAAGCCCGAAGCTCTGCTCGGCGAGGTCGAGAAGGCGTTCGAGGCGATTGCAGAACCGCTGAAGAACAATGACTAAGACTGCCCTACCGTCTCCCCCTTCCGAGGACAAGCGCTGGCGCATCGTCAACGCCACGATGCGCCGGCTCGGGTATCGCTCGGACTCGCTTATCGAGACGCTGCACACGACGCAGGAGGCGTTCGGCTATCTCGACGACACGGCTCTCGACTTCGTGGCGGAGTCCCTGAGCGTGCCGATGAGCAAGGTGTACGGCGTCGCCACCTTCTATCACTTCTTCAACATGAAGCCGCAAGGGAAGCATACGTGCGTCGTATGCACCGGAACGGCTTGCTACATCAAGAACGCCGGCGGCGTGCTGAACGCCGTCAGCAAGAAGGCGAACGTCGAGCCGGGTGACACTTCGGAGGACGGCAAGGTCTCGCTTCTCACCGCCCGTTGCCTGGGTGCATGTGGGCTGGCGCCGGCCGTCGTCCTCGACGGAGAGGTCCTCGGCAATCTGGAGCCGGAAGACGTCGAAGCACGCGTAGAGAGGTGGCTCGACGATGATTGACGAACTCGACAAACTCGCTCGCGAGGAGGAAGAGGCTCGCAAAGAGGTCCGCTTCCACCTCAACGTCTGCAATGCCGCTGGCTGCGCGTCAGCCGGCGGCGACCGGGTCGTGGAGGAGCTCCGCGCCGAAATCGACCGCAGGGACCTGGGCGCGACGTGCAAGGCGCGCGGGGTCGGCTGCATGGGGCTCTGCTGCGAGGGGCCCCTCGTCGAGGTCGAGGAGGACGGCGTCCTTTACCAGAAGGTCACCCCGCAGAAGGCCAGCGACATCATCGACAGTCTCGGCAAGGCTCCGGTCAAGGAGCTGGTGGCCGACACGTCGATGCCGTTCTTCGCACGCCAGAAGAAGATCGTCCTGGAGAACTCGGGACGCATCGACCCCGAGCGGCTCGAAGACTACGTCGTCCAGGGCGGCTATCGCACGCTGATCTCGACGGTCACCGAACGCTCCCCGCACGATGTCATCGCCGAGATTCAGACGAGCGGCTTGCGCGGACGCGGCGGCGGCGGCTATCCGGTCGGCCTCAAGTGGGCCACGGTCCAGAAGGCCAAGGGGGCGCCGAAGTACGTCGTCTGCAACGCGGACGAAGGCGATCCCGGAGCGTTCATGGACCGCAGCGTGCTCGAGAGCGACCCGCACCGCGTGCTCGAGGGCATGACGCTGGCCGCGTACGCCATCGGCGCGTCGCGAGGATATATCTACGTGCGCGCCGAGTATCCTCTCGCCATCGCCAGGCTGCGCAAGGCGATCAAGCAGGCCAAGCGTCTCGGCGTGCTGGGCGACCAGATCGGCGGCACCGAATTCAGTTTCTTCATCGAGATTCGGTTGGGCGCCGGCGCGTTCGTCTGTGGCGAAGAGACGGCCCTGATCGCATCGATCGAGGGCAAGCGAGGCTCGCCGCGACCCCGGCCGCCCTATCCCGCCGAGGTCGGCCTGTGGGGACAGCCCACGCTGATCAATAACGTCGAGACGTTCGCCAATATCGTCCCGATCCTCCGAGAAGGAGGCGAGTGGTATAGCGCGATCGGCACGGAGAAGAGCAAGGGGACCAAGGTCTTCGCGCTCGCGGGCAAGATCCGCAACACCGGACTGATCGAAGTGCCGATGGGCATTCCGCTGCGCGAGATCATCGAGGAGATCGGTGGCGGCGTTCCCGACGGTGGCGAGCTGAAGGCCGTGCAGACCGGCGGGCCGTCCGGCGGTTGCGTGCCGACGGAACATCTCGACACGCCCGTCGACTACGAGTCGCTGAGCAAGCTCGGCGCGATCATGGGATCGGGCGGCATGATCGTCATGGACGAGACGTCTTGCATGGTCGACGTCGCGAAGTTCTTCATGGACTTCTGCAAGTCCGAGTCGTGCGGCAAGTGCATTCCGTGTCGCGCGGGCACCGTGCAGGTCCACGGACTGCTCGAGAAGATCTGTGGCGGCGAGGCGACGACGGAGGATCTCGGTCTCCTCGAGGAGCTCTGCGATCTCGTCAAGAACACGAGCCTCTGCGGTTTGGGCCAAAGCGCTCCGAACCCGGTGTTGAGCACCCTGAAGTACTTCCACGACGAGTACCTCGCGCATGTGGTCGACAAGAGCTGTCCTGCCGACGCGTGCGCGCCGCTGGCGTCGACGGAGTCCGGATGCGGAGCCACGTGAGCCGACACGGCCCGCGCCGCCCGGAATGAAGATGCGTACGCCGCAACGAAATCACTGAGCACGAAACCATGAGCACTGCGACTCGCGTCGTCACGCTGACGATCGACGAGAAAGAAGTCAGCGCGAGCGACGATCAGACCATTCTCGATATCGCCCGAGAGAACGGCATCTCGATCACGACGTTGTGTCAGATGGACGGCCTCTCCACCGTCGGCGCGTGCCGGCTGTGCCTGATCGAGGTCGCGGGAGTACCACGACTCCTTTCGGCCTGCACGACAACCGCGGCCGAAGGAATGGTCGTGTCCACCACCTCGGAGCGGCTGCAGCGATACCGTCGCGGCATCATCGAGCTGCTCTTTGCCGAGCGCAACCACGTGTGCGCCGTCTGTGTCGCCAACGGTTGCTGCGAGCTCCAGGAGCTGGCGCGGGACCTCGGCATCACGCACATCACGTATCCGTACATGTACCCGGACTGCGACGTCGACGCCTCGCACGAGCGCTTCGTCGTCGATCACAACCGCTGTGTTCTGTGCGCGCGGTGCCTCCGAGTCTGCGATGAGATCGAGGGCGCACACACGTGGGACATGACGGGCCGCGGCACCGACACGCGCGTCATCACCGACCTGAATCGGCCGTGGGCCGAGTCGGAGAGCTGCACGAGCTGTGGCAAGTGCACGCGGGTTTGTCCGACTGGAGCCCTCTACGAGAAGAACAAGTCGCCCGACGAGACGAAGGGCGCCAAGACTTTCCTCCCCTACCTGACTCGAATGCGTGAGGCCCAACCATGACCACCGAGCACGACACCGACAACCGGCCCGAAGAGAGAGAAGACCGGGAGGCGGCACGCCCGGTCCGGCTCGCGACGGTCTGGCTCGACGGTTGCTCGGGCTGTCACATGTCGTTCCTCGATCTCGACGAGGCTCTGATCGGGCTGCTCGGCAAGGTCGAGCTCGTGTACGGCCCGCTCGTCGATATCAAGGAGTTCCCCGAGAACGTCGACGTGACCCTGGTCGAAGGCGCGGTCAGCAGCGACGAGGATGAAGCGAGGCTTCGCAAGATCCGCGCGAATACCAAGCTGCTCGTATCGCTCGGGGACTGCGCCGTGAACAGCAACGTTCCGTCCATGCGCAACCGGTTCAGCGCCGACGAGATCATGAGCAGCGTGTACGGCGAGGCCGACGCCGGCAGCCCGGGCAATCCCGACAACGTCGGCTTGCGTTTGCTCTCGAGGGCCCGGCCTTTGCACGAGTTCGTCAACGTCGACATCTACGTGCAGGGCTGTCCACCCTCGGCAGAGCTGATCTCCCAGGTGATCTCGAGCCTGTTGGCCGGAGAGATGCCGGACCTCAGCGGCACGACGCAGTTCGGATAAGAAACCCAGCCGTTTTCGAGCACATAGGAACGAAGTCCAGAACTCCTGGCAGACCAGGAGAGTGATTCATGAAACAGACGATCGTCATCGATCCGATCACCCGTATCGAAGGTCACGCCAAGATCACCATCCACGTGGATGACCAGGGCTTCGTCGAAGACGCGCGATTCCACGTCACGCAGGTGCGCGGTTTCGAGAAGTTCCTCGAAGGTCGGCCGTTCTACGAGCTGCCGGCGATTACCGCCCGCATCTGCGGTATCTGCCCGGTCAGCCATTTGATGGCGTCCGCCAAGACGTGCGACGAGCTCATGTCCGTGCGCATCCCGCCGGCTGCGGCGAAGCTGCGCGAGGTCATGCACCTGGCGCAGATCCTGCAGTCGCACGCGCTCAACGCATTCCACCTCTCGATGCCCGACCTCGTTCTGGGTATGGACTCCGATCCGGCCAAGCGCAACATGCTCGGCCTGATGGAAGCCCACCCGATTCTCGCCAAGCACGGTATCGGCCTGCGTAGAGTCGGGCAGCAGATTATCGAGATTCTCGGCGGCAAGAGAATCCACCCCGGCTGGGTCGTCGCTGGCGGCGTCGAGTCGCCCATGACCGACGAGAAACGCACCGAGATCCTCGCGCTGCTGCGAAGCGGAACCGAGAGCGCGAACTACATCATCTCGGGCTTCAAGCGCTTCCTGCTCGACGCGCGATTCCAGCCCGAGGTGCGCACCTTTGCCAACTTCTCGTCGCTATTCATGGGGACGGTCGGCCCGAAGGGCGAGCTCGAGTTTTACGACGGCAAGCTCCGGATCGTCGACGAGAACCGCGAGATCGTCGAGGACCAGTTCGATCCTGCGCGGTATCAGGAGATCATCGGCGAGGCCGTCGAAGACTGGACGTTCCTGAAGTTTCCGTTCTACAAGAAGCGCGGCTACCCGCAGGGCATGTATCGCGTCGGTCCGTTGGCTCGAATGAACGTGATCGACCGTTGTGGAACGCCGCGGGCGGACGAGGAGCTCGCCGAGTTCCGCAGCATCGACCGCGTGGCGCCGTGCTCAGCTCGTTCCACTATCACATCGCGCGACTGATCGAGATCTTCTACTGCATCGAGAAGATGCAGATCCTGATGGACGATCCCGAGATCACCGATACGCGAGTCCGGGCGGTCGCCGCCGCCAACTCTCTCGAGGGTGTCGGCTGTGCCGAAGCGCCGCGTGGCACGCTGATGCACCACTACGAGATCGACGAGAGCGGGCTGATCCAGAAAGCGAACCTGATCATCGCGACCGGTCACAACAACCTCGCCATGAATCAGGGCGTGCTGCAGGTCGCGCGGCACTTCGTCGATGGATCCCGACTCGAGGAAGGCATGCTCAATCGGGTCGAGGCCGTCATCCGAGCATTCGACCCGTGCCTGAGCTGCTCGACGCACGCCGTCGGTCAAATGCCGCTGATGGTCCAGCTCGTGACTCGAGAGGGAGAGGTCGTCGATGAAGTCCGACGCGACTGACGCCGAGACGACCGCTACGGCGTCACCGACCTGCTCGATCATCGGCATCGGAAACACCGTGCGTCGCGACGATGGGCTCGGCCCGTTCGTGATCGAGCGACTGTTGCGCTCCGAGTTGCCGGCGACCGTCGAGATCCGCGCGGCACACCAGCTGACACCCGAGCTGGCCGAGCAATTGTCCGGAAGGGACCTGTTCGTCCTCATCGACGCTCATGCGAGCCTGCCGTCCGGAGAGATCTCGTGGCAGCGCGTCGGGCCCGCCGCGGACTACAGCGGAGCTTCGGCGCATCAGCTCACCGTCGAAGCGCTGCTGGTTCTTTGTCGACACCTCTACGGTCAGTGTCCCGAGACGGTGCTCGTGTCCGTCGGCGCGGAGGACTTGACGGTCGGCGAAGGGCTGTCGGCGACGGTCGAGAAGGCCGCCGCGGAAGTCGTCGCGCGCGTGCTCGAGCTGGTCTCGAAGTAGCCTCCCCGTCGACCGGTTGTGCTACCATCACGCCGGGTTCGATTCGCTGCTTCGAGGCCGACCGAGATGCCGACCATGACTCTCCGCGCACTGCTTCTATCCGTAGTCGCTCTGCTTCCGCTTGCACGATCCGTCGGCGCTGCCGACTCTCCGCAGCCGCGTCCGAACGTCGTCATCGTCATGACCGACGACCAGGGCTACGGCGACCTCGGCGTTACCGGCAACCCCGTGCTCGACACGCCGCACACGGATCGCTTCGCCCGCGAGAGCGCGTCGTTGCGACGCTTCTACGTCAGCCCGGTCTGCACGCCGACGCGCGCATCCCTGATGACGGGCCGCTACAACTACAGGACGAGGGCGATCGACACGTGGGTCGGTCGCGCGATGATGGAGCCCGAAGAGGTCACGCTCGCCGAGATCCTCCGCGACGCCGGGTATCGCACCGGCATCTTCGGCAAGTGGCATCTCGGTGACTGCTATCCGATGCGTCCGAACGACCAGGGCTTCGACGAGGCGCTCGTCCACCGTGGCGGTGGCCTCGCACAGCCTTCGGAGCCGATCGAGAACACGCGGCGCTACACCGACGCGATTCTGTTTCGCAACGGCGTGTCGGTACAGACGAAGGGTTACTGCACGGACGTGTACTTCGACGCCGCGCACGACTTCATCCGCGAGACGCGCGCAGCCGGGAAGCCGTTCTTCGTCTACCTTCCGACGAATGCGCCGCACGACCCGTTTCACGATGTGCCCAAGGCGCTCTATCAGAAGTACCGCCAGCGCGACTTGACGAAGGTCATCGGCAAGCAGGCGCGCTACGGGGACCAGGTCGCCCGGATCTTCGCGATGGTCGAGAACATCGACCAGAACATGGGACGCCTGCTCGGCACGCTGGACGAGCTCGACGTCGCTCGCGACACGATCGTCGTCTACTTGCACGATAACGGTCCGCATCTCGCGCGCTTCGTCGGCGACATGCGCGGCACGAAGGCGCAGGTGTACGAGGGCGGCATCCGGTCGCCGCTCTTCGTACGCTGGCCGGGGCGGCTGCCCGCGGGGACGGCGCTCGACGAGATCGGTGCGCATATCGACATCCTGCCGACGCTGCTCGACGCAGTGGGCGTCGCGGCTCCGAAAGGCGTGCGACTCGACGGACGCAGTCTGCTGCCGCTGTTGAGACGTGGCCGGGTCGACTGGGCCCAGCGGACGATCTTCATCCAGTCGCACCGCGGCGACGCGCCGGTGCGCTACCACCACTTCGCAGCGTGCGGGCCACGCTATAAGCTCGTCCGGTCGACAGGGTTCGGCCGCGAGCAGGCGCCCGCGGGCGTGCCGTTCGAGCTCTACGATCTGACGGAGGATCCGCGTGAACAGCACGACATCGCTGGCGACCACCCGGAGATCGTCACACGCATGAAGGCCGCGTATGACCGCTGGTTCGACGACGTCTCCGCGACGCGGCCGGACAATTACTCGCGGCCGCGCATCGTGGTCGGCAACGACCGCGAAACCACGACGGCGCTGACGCACCAGGACTGGCGTCGACTCGGCGGTCGAGGCTGGGGCAGCTCCGGTGAGTGGCTTCTGACGTTCCAGGGCGATCATGCTTACGACGTGCGCGTGCTGACGTTGCAAGAGATTCGCGACGCCCGCGTCGAGCTCCGCGTCGGTTCGCTTCGACGTGAGGTCGATGCTGCGACGCCGACCCGATCCGTCGACATCCGGAACGTCCGCATACCGGCCGGCGATGCGAGCCTGCGCGTGCGAGTGACGGCCCGCGAGAAGGGGGGCGGGCAGAGGATTCTCCCGCCGCACCATGTGATCGTGACGCGTCGGTGATCAGCAGGAAGGAGCGTAGGCTTGACTCCGTCGCACCGCAGGGAACAGATGCTCGCCGCGTTCCGGTCACGCTACGACCGCGAGCCCGACCTCTGGGTCCGCGCGCCGGGGCGCGTCGACCTGATGGGAAGCCACACGGACTACAACGAAGGCTCCGTCGTCACGCTGCCGATCGATCGCGACACGTGGATCGCGGCGGCGCCACGGGCGGATGATCGCGTGCACGTCGAGTCGCTCAACCTGGACGGCGCCTGCGAGTTCGCGACGACGGACGTGCTGCGCAAGCGATCGACGAGCTGGGGCATCTACGTGCAGGGCGTTGCGCACCTCTTGCGCGAGGCGGGCTTCGCGATTGCCGGCTGCGATGCGCTCGTCCACGGCACGGTGCCGGTTGGCAGCGGGCTGAGCTCGTCGGCGTCGCTCGAGTCCGCCATCGCGGTGCTGTTTCGCGAGCTCGCCGGCTTCCGGATCGAACCGCTGACGATGGCACTGCTCTGCCAGCGCGCGGAGAACGAGATCGTCGGCATGAGCTGCGGCATCCTCGATCAGTACAGCTCGATCCTCGGCGAGAAGGGCGCGGCGCTCGTGCTCGACTGCCGCCACCTGAGGCACGAACAGGCGGCGTTTCCTGCCGATCTGCGCGTCGTGATTTGCAACACCTGCGCGCCGCGGCAGCTCACCGGATCGGAGTACGGCGAACGCCGCGCAGCCTGTGAGGAAGGCGCGCGAACGCTCGGCGTGTCGGCGCTGCGCGACGTGAGCGTCGACGAGTTCGCACGGGGCGAGGGCGACCTTCCCGACGTCGTCGCGCGGCGGTGTCGCTTCATCGTCGAGGAGAACGCCCGGGTCGGCGCGCTCGCGGCGGCGTTGTCGGTCGGTGATCGGGATGCGATCGACTCTCTGACACGCCGGTCGTTCGAAGGCGCGCGCGATCTGTTCGAGATCACGGTGTCCGAGATGGAGGCGATGATCGACGCGATGCGCCGTGCGCCGGGCGTTGTCGGCGCACGGCAGGCGGGCGCGGGCTTCGGCGGATGCATGGTCGCGTTCGTCGAGGCCGACGCGATCGACGCGTTCGGCGCGGCGGTGACGACGGCGTATCGCGAGGCGACGGGTATCGCGGCCGAGGTCTACTCTGTCGAGGCGGCCGACGGCGCCGGAGTCATGTCCCTGCCTACTTGGTGACGATCGCGTCGAGCCACACCGCGTGGCAGTTGGCCGTGGAGCGCGCGGAAGCGCGGAGCTCGAGCACCTTGACGCCCTTGACGCTGATGTCGCAGAGCTGTGCGGCGTGCGGGCGCGTGATCGGCTTCGACCTCCACAGCGTCTTGCCGTCCCCGCGGACCTCGAATGTGAGCTTCGATCTGAATTCGTGACCCGTATCGTTCAGCGCCGCAAAGCCGTGGAATCGCTTGTAGATCCCGTCGAGTCGGAAGCTGGCCTTCGCGTCCTTGCGGGGCAGCGGGTGGAGCTTCATGCCGCGACGAGAGACGATCCGATTCACCTCGACGCCCCACGTCCGGATGCCGGCGAGCGCTCTCGCGTTGAACCAGCCCAGTTCCGCCAGGTATCGGCGTGGGAGATCCTCTAGGCGCTTGACGATCTCGACCCTCTCCAGGCCACCCACGCTGCCGATGCCGCCCGCGTACCACGCGGAAGCGCGGTCTCGAAAGCGATCGCGCTCACTACCCTTCACCGTGTCGCTGGCGTTCCACCAGAGGTTCCCGAGCTCGATGCGACGGGGCGGCTCCTTCGGCTGCTCGAGATCGAGCCGGGCCGCCGCGCGGATCTCCTTCGTCGCACCCTTGGCGAGGAGGGGCAGCGCCTCGGTCCAATTGTCAGCGACGACACCGAGGTACTTGCCGACGATCTCGTTCGCCTCCCGATCGTCGGGCGACCCGGCCAGCGTCGCCGCCGCAGCCTCGACGCATTTCGCCGACCTCCGTACCGCCTTGAGCTGGTCCTTCAGGGCGTCTACCTGATGGCTCAGCCAATCGCACGTCAGACGCTTCTGCGCGGAGCCGACCAGCCCGACCACATCCTCGGCCTTCTCGAAGTCGTACCGGTCGAGGGCGTCGCGCGACAGGAGCACGCACAACCGCACGAATCGCGTCACGACCTTCTTGCGTCGCTGGGCCGGAGCCAGCTTGGTGAGCGAGCGGGCCTTGAGGTCGAGTATGTCGACGCGGTAGTGCTCCGCGATCGCGTTGATCGCCTCGAACGACCAGAGGAGATCGTCGGCTTTCTCGGCCAGATCGTGCGCTTCGCGGAGCAGCACGTCACGCGTGACCGGGTCCCGGGTCGTCTTGCCGGTCTCGATCAGCTTGCGGGCGAGCCGCTGGCGCGATGCATCGTCTCGGCGCGCGAAGTCGGCGGCGAACGCCTTGCGGACGCGTTCGGTCGCCTCCTTCTGCGCGATCTCGGTCGGCACCGGATCCTTGTCCGTGGCCGACGCGGCGACGGACGTCGCCACGAGGACGAACGCACAACACGATCGGCAGAGCAGTCGCGACATCATCGGAAGAGGCTCTCGATTGCGTGACAGCATGACAGCGACGCGGGAAGGGCCCCACCGATCCTACCCGTCCCGCGTCGACTGACAAAGCGCGCGTCAGAACACGCGCACCTCGACCAGGTGCACGCCTCTGTTGAGGCTGTGGTAGAGCATCCTGACGCGAACGTAGCGCGCGGTGCGCGGCGCGAAGCGATGGTCATCTCCGTCGCGCGTCGCGGGTCGGTCGTTGCCGCTCTGGTCGGCGACCGTGCGCCAGGCCTCGCCGTCCTCGGAAACCTCGACGACATACCGGTAGCAGCGACCGCCGCCGCGGTACGGAAACACGTGGACGCGGCGAATCTCCGTCGGCTTCTCGAGGTCGATCTGCAACCACGCCGGATACGGATCGGTCTGCCAGCTCGACGCCAGGTCGGCCGCGTCGCCGTCGACGGCGAGCTCGGGAGGATACTCGGGAAGCGACGCCGACGCGGTCACGCGAGCGTTCACCGCGATGCCCTGAACCGCCGGGTCGACGCGCACGGGAGTCCGCGCACCCGACGTGAGCGGCGGCGCCTCGATCGACACGACTCGACCGCCGGCGGCGACGTGCTTCGCGAAGCGCCGGCGGTACTCGTGCTGGTAGGCCGCGAGCACCGTGTCGAAGCCGAGCCGCGCCGGCGGATGCGCCTTCTCTTCGTTCGTCAGGGAGCCCTTCGGAGGCTCGGGGTGCTCGCTCTGCTTCCCCGGCCAGAACCCCGCCTCGCGCCGATGTCGCAACAGCAGGTCCTGAAGCGTCCGATCGTGTACCCCCGCACGCGATCGCCAGGTCAACGTCAGGCGTGTCGCGTCGGGGCTCAGCCGAAGGGTGTCACCATCGCGTCTCGCGCGCACCGCGTTCGACTCGAATCCCCGCAGGTTGACGAAGTACGGCACGCGTACGACGAGGTCGCGCGGCGGCGTGTGGAATCGATTGGCAAACGCGACGGTCGCACCGTCGTCGGTGAACCTCATCGTCGCGTGGACCGGGCCGAACTCGGTCGCCGCGTCGCGAATGACGATCTTCCTTCCCGGCTCGGCCCATGCCGGAGAGATGGCGCTGAACAGCAGCAGATCGCGTTCGCTTGCATCGAGACCGGCGCGGCCGCCGTGAGCCAGCACGAGCAGGTTGCGGATCAGGAGGGTGATTTTCGCGGCCGCCCACGCGTGTGGCGGTGGAATCGCGCCGCCGTCGGTGTCGCGGTGCTGCCACGGGCGGATCATGTTCTCGTAGCCCTCGTGGGTCGGTCCGCAGTGCAGCAGGATGTGATAGAGGTCGATCAACGCCTCCTTCTGCTCGCCGCGCAGGATGTGCTGATTCGTGACGTTCGTCGTCAGGTACTGGTGCAGGTGCATGCCGTTGCGATAGGTCATGATGCCTTCGCGATACTTCAGGCGATGCATCCGCTCGAGCGTGGCCGCGATTCGCGGGTCGTGCGGCGCGAGCACCTCGGTCGGATAGGCGAGCACGAGATTCTCCCAGTCCTGGTCGGTTTGGTACTCGCGAAAGCCGGCTCGCGACGCGGGACCGGTGATGAAGTCGTACAGGCCGGTCGGAACGTAGCCGTCGTCGCCACACGTCGCACGAATCGCCTTGAGGACGTCGGTCTCGTACTCGTCGTGGATCCGCGTCCACTCGGCGACGTCGCCGTCGCTGTCCAGCGCTCGGGCGAGGCGGATCGCCGAGCGCAGCCCGAGCAGCGACCACAGATTGTGGCTCGTGTAGCGGCCCTTGATCATCTCCGCGTCGTACGGCCATGCGGGTGGCATCAGGCCGTGCGCGTCGCTCTTGCGCGCGTCGTCGACCCAGCGCACCGCCCTCTCGAGCCGCGGGTAGATCTCGCGCGCCAGCTTCCAATCGCGCTGCATCAGGCAGTGGTGCGCGAGCGAGTGGATCATGTGTCCGTGGCTCGACCACAAGCGCTTGCCGTGCGATAGCGACGTATCGCAGAACAGGCCGTCGTCCATCTGACGATCGAAGATCTCGCCGAGGTTCTCGCGCGAGAACTCCGGTTGGCCCATCGCGTCGTAGGCCATGCGCATGTCGATGTAGTCGATCAGGAAGAAGTTCGCGTACGGCAGGCCGCTGGTCTGGAAGCGCTTGCCGCCGCGCTCGCGCGTCGCGAGCATCAGGTGGACCAGCGAGGCGCGCAGCGCTTCGTTGACGCGCGGCTCCGGGATCTCGAACTGCGATCCGGACGCGAAGAGATCCCGCCAGTAGCGCTCGACGGCGGCGCGGTATCGCCCGTAGTCCGCCGAGCGGATCTTGCGCACCAGCTCAGCGTCGTTCGTCGGCACCGGCACGCGTGGCATCTTGAACACGGCGGAGAACTCCTCGCCGGGCTCGAGCTGGCGGCGATAGCGCACGAGGCAGGTCGCCGTCTGCGCGCTCACGCCGTACTTCTGTCCGACGAACGGCGCGTCGTAGGCGACGCCTGGTACCGTCTCGCGCTGCGCTCCCGCCGAGAACGCGTAGATCAATCGGCTATCGCGAACCACCGCGTCATCCGTCATCTCGTACCGCCGGGCAGCCCGGGCCTTGCCGTAGCGGTGATCGACGCCGCTGCGCCGTGTCGCGGCAGCGAGCTCGGCCACGGTCGGTTCGCGCGACGTGTTGCGCATCGAGAGACGGACGAACTGGCACGTGTTCGCCTCGCTCTCGCCATCGAGCACGGCGCTGAACATCTCGATGTCGTAGACGACTCGACCGTCCGCCCAGGCGTATCGAATGATCGGGATCCAGCCCTCGAGGAACTGCTTCTGTCGCGCCAGGATCGGCCGGAGCGGAGTGCCTGTGAAGAAGCACAGCTCGGCGCTGCGCGTGTACAGAGCGCCGTCGAACGTGACCTGCGTGACGTCCGGCATGTAGGGCACGCCGAGCACGGTCGTCGACTTCGACATATAGCACCAGGGACGAGCGGGATCGTCGATCGACGGATCGACCATGAGCTCGTCGGCAGCGACCGGCGCGGCGCCCAACGCCACGAGCAGCAGAGCGGACCTCAACGTGTGCATGACTTCATCCTCGCATTGCGTACAGCATAACACGACGCGGGATCGGACCGGATGCCCGTGCAAGGAGTGACAAGCTGCGGGATCGGACCGGAGCTGCGGCGCGAGTGAGGTCAGATGCGCCGACGTCGCTCAGGTGCGGCGCGGCAGCGCCGGCACGGGCCACCTGCAGGTTTCCTCGTCGGAGTCGAAATCGCCGCCGTCGTCGACTCGGTCGTGCCCGACGGCCCACAGCAGGCGTTTCTGTGCCGAGTAGCGCAGCGGCCGGCCATCGAACGGATCGATCGGCACGCTGTCGAGCAGGTCTTCGGCGACCAGATCGGCGAGCGCGGCCGGCACGCGACCGTGACGGCGCTCGTAGAGCCGCAGCGCGACGATCGCACGCGTCGCGCGGGCGTCGGCGAGCAGGTACCGGGACTCGACGTCCAGCATCCGGGAAATCCCTCCGTCGGTCGTCCAGTCGAGACCCGTCTGGCTCAACACGAGCAGGCACCCGACCGGATTGTCGACCCGGCGCAACGCGTCGCGAGCGGAGCCGAGTGTCTTCGAGTCGACAGACCGAGGCCTCGTCAAGGGCAACGGCCGCAGCGTCGCGGGCCACGCGGCGAGTCGCTCGGCGAGGCGCGGTCGCACGCGGCACGGTTCGTCTCGCCACGGCCGCGGCAGGCGAGCGATCGCCTCGCGCGCGATTTCACCGGCGAGACGCGCGGTGTCGGCGAGGTCGAACGGTCGCGGGTGGCCGTTCAGCAGGAACGACAGCTGCTGCAGAACGACGATTCTCTTGGATGCGCGGGGGGCGGCCTTCTTGTCGGAGTCGTCGTCGAGGATCGCCTCTCGTATCGCCCGGAGCGTATCGCCGACCTCGGCCATTTTCTCGGTCGGAAACATGTGGGTCAGTAGAGCGGCCGCCAGCCCCAACGGCGTGGTGGCGGCCTCCATCGCCGCGACGCTTTCCGCCCAGTGCCGTCCGACCTCGTTTCGCCAGACGCGCGCGACATCGTCGACGCGAGCCGTTGGAACGTCGATGCTCCGGAGCGCGGCCTCGTCGACATCGGGACACGCCGCGAGCCAGCGCAAGCTCGCCAGAGCGATCTTCTCGACCGGGGTCGCGATCAACCATCCGAAGAGGCCGACCTCTTCGGAGAGGAGGAACGGTCCGATCGCGAGGAGCTTTCGAACCTCGGCGACGGCGGCCGCGGTCTCACCGCGTGCGATGTGTACGCGGATCCGTGCGGCCCTTGCCATGACGGCTTGCCGCACGACGAGAGCCCACGGGGACGAGCGTGTCGGCCGCGACGGCCGCGGCAGCTGAAACCGCGGGCGCGCGAGTCCGGCGTCGAAGCGGCGCAACGCGACCGCATCGTGTGCGAGATTGCGCTCGAGGATCTCGAGCGCCGCGGGGGGCGAAAGCAGACCGTCCTCCGACAACAGGCCCCCGAGGAAGAACGCCTCGACGTCCTCCGGCAACTCGGCGGAACCGTCGAACACGCCGCGTTCGATGTCGATCGCGTCGCCATCGATCTTCGACCAGACGGCGTACGCATTCTCGCTGTCCGGCACCTTCGTCCAGGGCGGCGGGCGAACATCGGCAGGCAGCGCGAGGCGCCAGCGCTCGGCGGCCGACGGTGGCGCGGTCTCGTCGTCCATTCCCATCAGGGGAGTGCCGGCGATGCCGGGAATCGACACAGCGCCGGCCGCGGCGCTCGCGATACGCAGGAACTGGCGTCGATGCATGGCTCTCCGCCCCGGGGCGACAGGACTCGTGCTGGGAACGTCCCCAGGATATCGCGTCGTGAGGACGGGTTCGACCGCGAAGAGAATAGCGGAACCGTCCGAGCGGTGACCGTCCGATGACATCCGCATCGGAGAATCGATCGAGATACGTCGGATTCGCCGCCCACGGAGGTGAGACATGACCCGCGCCACTGCTGTCCTCGTGACCCCTCTTCTCGCGCTCGTCGCGACATCGTGCCGCACGTCGACGCCCGTCGAGCTCGATCGCCTCGCTGCGACGACCAAGCAACCGAATATCGGGATTCAGCTCGAAACGTTCGACGACGTCGACTTCTCCGACGGAGCGAGCTTCCCTCTCGTGCAAGTGACGGCGCACATTCTCTCCGGCGACATGACGACGCTCGACGAGATGGGCCCGGGTACGATGCCGTTCCAGCGCTTGTCCGTCGAGTCGGAGACAGCGCTGCTCGCCGCGGCGGCGGACGAGGAGAGCATCAAGACACTCGCTGCGCCGAGGGTCTTGGTGAACTCCGGGCAGCGGTCGCACGTGCTCACGATTAGCCAGATCGCCTATGTGAAGGACTTCGAAGTCCTTCCCGTGCGGGTCACCAATGCAAGACGTCTGAGCGTCGGCCTGCAGCCCTCTTCCGCTGACAGCGACGAGCACATCGTTCAGCCGGTCGTCGGGGTTCTCAGCACCGGGTTCGCGTTGGATCTGGCGCCGACGATCGAGACCACCGCGTCCGACCGCACGGAGGTGGTTCTACGCAACCCGCGTCTCGACCTCGTCCGCCTGCTCGGATCGCGCGTGTGCAGGACGGAGATCGACTCGGGCCTCGGCACGAACACTCCGTGGCAGGAGCCGGTCCTGCTCGTCGGCGAGCTCCACGAGGACATTCCGTCGACGATCAGGATGGCGGCCGGCGCGACCGCCCTCCTGCGCATGCAGTTCCGCGTCGAGCAAGCCTGTGCCAACGCGCGCGCGCTGGCTCGCGGGGGGCGCATCGAGGAGACCTATCGTCCGAGCGAGGAGTTCGCGTCCGTTGAGCGCAGTCCGCTCGAGGACGACTGCGTGGTCCTTATCCGCTGCGAGATCATCGAGAGCGAGGACGAGCTGACGTCCACGTCGCCCGACGCGGAGCCCGTTGGCTGAAGTCTCATTCCTCGAGCGGCCAGCGCGCGTCCTCGCCGCCGCGCAACACGTGCTTGCCGTCCTCGACCGCGATGATGAACGATTGACTGGTGCGCGGATCGGCCACCGCCGGGCCCGGCAGCTCGTCGAGACGCCCGGGGAATCGACCTTCCTTCGACCGGAAGTCGTAGCAACGTGCGGCCAGACGCGCGAGATCCAGCTGCGTCGCGTACGACGCTTCACGCTCGAGCATCGACGCATCGCGCGTGAGGACGATGCGGATCAACCAGCCGCCCGCCGCTTCGATC